>NZ_JBEOMB010000215.1:0-3029 GCF_046000175.1 Rhodoplanes sp. SY1 | reverse complement strand
CCCGCGGCACCCTGATTTCTGTGGTGCCGAACGTCCCCGTCAGCTTGCGCGTCCGTTTGCCGTGGCGGTGTCCGACAGCGCCCGTCGAGGGGGCCGCCGAATCATTGTTCACCACCGCTCGCCGGCCATAGCGCAGACGGTCCAAAGCGGCTTCGAGCTCGCTCTCGATCAGCGCTTCGATGAACGAGCGAACGCGGCGGCACACCGCGGTCTCGATCGGATCATCCAGTTGTCGAAAATGCAGGATGTCGGCTCGATCGCTGGCTGCGACAGAGCGGCCTTCGTGGTAGGGCTCGTCATGGCGTGGTCTCCAATCCGGCGCGCCAACGCCGGACGATTCGAGGTTCAGAACCCCGGAGACTACGCCACCCTCAATTCCCACCAATCCCGCGACGGCACCGTCGACGGCCGCGACAAGCTGCTCGTGTTCCTCACGCGCCGCGACATCGAGCCGACCAACAACGTCAGCGAAAGAGCGCTGCGACCCTCGGTGATCTTCCGGAAGGTGACCAACGGGTTCCGCTCCGCCTGGCGCGCCAAAGTCTACGCTGACATCTGCTCCGTCGTCGCAACCGGCCGCATCCACGGCCAAAGCCCGCTCGCAAGCCTCCGCGCAGCCCTCGCCACCGCGTCAGTCGCCGCTCCCGCCTGATCAAACCTCCGAAGGGGGTGATCAGTTACGTTCTGTGCGGGTTCAGATAAAACATCCTGAGATCGAGACAATGCCATGAAGAACACTAAAGCAAGCCGGCCAAGCTTTGATAAATTGATAAGAAGATTAGTTCCATCGTTATCCAAGTTGACCTATAATAAGGGAATTAAACTTGCTTTGGATTTTCCCGACAGTATGCTTAAACTCGCATTTCCAGAGTTTAGAAAGCTGCCCCCAAATCACATGAGGGTGAGGGTGGGCGTCGGCAACAGATTATATAATAATCATTTAATGTACCTAAACGACGCTGTATTCTTTTGGATGGATGCACTGCAATCTGGGTGGATAAAAATGGATTCGACGATTCTGGACATTGGCTCTGGCTGTGGGAGGAGCGCGCACGTAATCAGGGACTTTTCGTCGAATCTTGGAAGGTTTTGTGGAAAGTATATCGGAGTAGATATAGATAAAGAAATGATACAGTGGTGTGAGGCGAATTTCGATAGCGCGAGATTTAGGTTTCATCTGTCTACAAATAAAAGTAGCTCTTATCAAAGTGCCGATAAATCAGATGACCTTTATGTTATTCCGGAGCCAGAGAGCTCAGTAGATTTTGTGTTTTCAAAGTCATTGTTCACTCACTTGCTTGAGCGCGATCTGGAAAACTACATGCGAGAGAGTTACAGGCTATTGCGCTCGGGGGGGTATATGAATCATTCCGTGTTCTGTCTCGACCATCCGCCGCCGACTTTCGGAACGCGTCACACATTTAGTCACCAACTCGACAATGCTCATGTGGAGTCGCTTGCTCAGCCCGAGGCGGCGGTGGCTTACTCAGAGAATTATCTACTGAGACTGTGTGAGGAAGTTGGATTTTGTGGTGCAAAAATTTTTCACGAACCAAGGTTCTGGCAGCCTTATCTTGTTGCATATAAAAAGTAAATTAGGGAATCATTGCGACAAATTACGGTGATCAATTGCGCAAATTCAAAAGGTTGAGATGATGGGGTATAGATGAAGCGCCGAGTTCTTTTTCTCGCACCAGTCAATCACTTCAAAGGAGGTGCTGAAATCTCCCTGTTTGATCTTCTGCGCAATCCATTAGTCGATCCGGTGCTAGCGGTGCCGGAAGAAGGTTCAATAGCGGAGATGGCGCGGCAGGAGGGGGTTCCAGTACTGGTGACGCCGTTCGGAAAGGTCAATGAAATTAAAAGGCCGTTTCGGTTCTGGTCGGTCTTTACTGCGGCAGGCGACTGGCTCGCTGCGGCGCGCGCCGTCGCCCGTGCGAGCCGTGAGATTGCCGCTGTTGCAATTCATTCCAATGGGTTAAAGGCGCACGGGGTTGCGATGCTTGCTCGCTTATTCGGCGGCGCGCCAGTAGTAGCGCATGTGCGAGATATTCCTCTCACTCGCTCAGAGTTCTTCGTCTGGCGTCTTTTCGCCGCTTGCTCTTATAAAATGATATTGGTTAGCCGGCCGTGCTGGCCCTTTTCCGGTGATCTGCCACGTTGCGTCGAGGTAGTACATAATGGAGTTGAGATCCACGAGAGGTGTGGCCGTATTCTCGATCGCGGCCGACCGATCATATTGGGATTTTGCGGCCGGTTGCATCCGTTTAAGGGAATAAACGTTCTGCTTGACTGGATGAGCGCGGCGGTTGCTCAAGGCGTCCCAGTTCGACTCGTAATTCGTGGAGAAGCCGCACCTGCCGATAAAGCCTGGCTTCAGTCAGTCCTCGACCGTATTGCTCATGAATTCACCGAAGGCGTAATTCTTCTTGAGGGCAAAATGACTTCTATTGAAGATATCTATAGAGGCATTGACGTTGTAGTTGTTCCCTCAAACGTACCCGACCCGCTGCCGCGTTCCGCGATGGAGGCGATGAGCCTTGGATTACCGGTGATTGGCTGGCCAGCAGGGGGGATTCCGGATTTAGTACGTGAGGGTGAGACTGGCTGGCTTGTGGACAATTCGCATAGATTTGTGGTTGTCGTCAATTCGCTTATAGCCGATCCTGAAATCTATAAGAATATATCAACTACCTGTCTCCGTGTCGCGCGCGAAGAGTTCTCGTTATCGAGGCTTCACGCGTCTATGGGAAAGATTTACCAGAACCTGTAGCGTGACACACTATCTGATAGTTTGGGTAACAGCCCAGTTTGGGCGACGGCGATTGTCGGCCGAAGATATTCCTGGACTGGGGAGGGGATTTCCGATTCAAGAAATCGGATGAGTCGATGAGTCGCGAAACGTAGTTTCTCACCCCCCCTGTGTCGGTTTGACTCGGGGAGTGGAGCTTGATCGCGGTTCGATGGGCTGATTCAAGCCTGGGATGGCGCCGGCGACACTCGATTCGCTCTGCCGCCGGTCAGGCCGG
>NZ_JBEOMB010000214.1:0-1789 GCF_046000175.1 Rhodoplanes sp. SY1 | reverse complement strand
ACGGTGACGCGCGGGCTCGGCCGGGTCGAGCCGAGCGGCAGCGTGCTGGTGGCGTTCGCGGCGCGGGAGGGCACCACAGCCGACGACGGGAGCGGGCGCAACAGCCCGTTCACGAAGGCGCTGCTGCGGCATCTGGAGACGCCGGGGCTCGAGGTGGCGGACCTGTTCCGGGAGGTTCGCGCCGACGTGGTGGAGGCGACGCGGCGGCAGCAGGAGCCGGCGATCTACGGCTCGCTCGGGCGCGACCGGATTTATTTCACGCCGCCGGCCGGGACAGGCACGGGTCCTGCGGTGGCGGTCGTTGCTCCGCCGGTGGCGCCCACCCTGCCGCCCGCGACGTCTGGGCCGTGCGGGAGCGGTTCAGCCCCGGTGCTCGCGTCTTTGTCGTCGCGGCGCGCGGCGCCTCTGACGGCGTCGGAGGAATGCGGGCTGAAGGCGAAGGACGTGTTCAAGGAATGCGAGACGTGCCCCGAGATGGTGGTGGTGCCGGCTGGGTCGTTCACGATGGGATCACCGGGGAGCGAGCAGCACCGGGAGGATGACGAAGGCCCGCAGCACCGGGTGACGATCGGCGCAGCGTTCGCGGTGGGCAGGACGCATGTGACGGTCGACGAGTTCGCGGCATTCGTTTCGGCGGCGGGGCACAAGACAGACGATGCGTGCTGGGTGTGGAACGCCAAGGACGACAAGTGGGTGGAGGAGACGGGGCGTTCGTGGCGCAATCCTGGTTTCGAGCAGAGGGGTTCGCATCCTGTCGTTTGCGTGAGCTGGGAGGATGCCCAGGCCTATATGGAGTGGATCAAGAGCACGACGGGGAAGAGCTATCGGCTTCTGAGCGAGGCGGAATGGGAGTATGCGGCACGAGGGGGGACGGCGACGCCATTCTGGTGGGGGTTATCGATCTCACCGCGGCAGGCGAACTATTACGGCAACAACACTTACGGTAACGGAACGAAAGGAGAGTATCGGCAACGGACGGTTCCGGTGGGCTCGTTCGAGCCGAATTCCTTCGGGCTTTACGAGATCCATGGGAATGCAGGGCAGTGGGTGGCGGATTGTTACCACGACAGCTACTCCGGGGCGCCGTCGGACGGGTCGGCATGGATTACAGGGGATTGCAATCGTCGTGTTCTCCGCGGCGGGTCCTGGTTCAACGATCCGAGGAACCTCCGCGCAGCCAACCGCAGCATGGACTACCCCGGCCGCCGGGTCAGCGACTATGGGTTCCGGATCGGGAGGACGCTCACCCCTTGAATCTTCGCCTCTTCACGGCTTGTTTTCTTGTCGTCTTTCCGGGTTCCAAGGGCGCAGCCCTCCGGGCCCCGAGAACCGGAGAGCCAGTGCCTGCGAACTGAGCCGCCACGGAGACAGAAACTCGAAGGTTATTTCACATTGGTGGTTTGTCGTTGTCGCGGTGGCGATGCGGCTCGCGCCTCGGTCGCTGCGACACAGCGGTGAGAAGCGCTGAGAAGTCCCGCCGCAGGTGATCACAATGACGACATGCGCAGATCGGAAGAGGCCGCCGCGGCACTCTTGGGGAATCCTTGATATTCGTCACCGCGCTGCTCATCGGCGCCGAAGCCTTGGCGGCCGACAAGGCTTGGGATATAGCGCGACAATTTTGATGGGAGGTTCGCGACAATCAGGATGGCGAGTTGGTGTCGCGGCGAGGTTATGATCGTCGTGTTGATTGTCGTGCGCAAGCGGTATTTTCAAGGATGATTGTCGCGCAGCGTCAATCAACGACGGTCTTTGCTGTCGCGTGAACGGGCGGTCGCCCTGGTGCGCG
>NZ_JBEOMB010000213.1:0-724 GCF_046000175.1 Rhodoplanes sp. SY1 | reverse complement strand
GGGACCGACGATGGCCAGAAACTCGCCGCGGCGAACATCGAGGTCGACGCGGTGCAGCACTTCGGTGTCGGTCCCGTCGCGGGAGAAGGTGAGCGACAGGCCGCGCAGCGCGATCACGCTCTCCATCGCAGCAACCATCCTTGCAGCGCCACGAAGGCCGAGTCGACCAGGCCGTAGAGGCCCGCCATGGTGAGCATGTAGACGACGACGATGTCGGTCGCGAGCAGGCTCGACGCCTGCATCATCCGCTGGCCGAGCCCGAACACCCCGAAGATCTCGGCCGCCACCACGGCCATCCAGGCCTGACCGAGCGCGGTGCGGATACCGACCAGGATGCCGGGGGTCGCGGCCGGCAGCAGCACCTTGACGAGACGCTGAAGGCCGGACCGGAACCCGAAGGCGTCGGCGAGCTCGATCAGGTCGCGGTCGACGGCCCGCACCGCCCCGTGCGCGGCGAAGTAGACGATCCAGAACACCCCGACCGCGATGATGAAGACGGCGGCCTGTGGCGCCACCCCGAACCAGATGATGGCGAACGGCACCCAGGCGAGGCCGGGCACCGGGCGCAGCACCCGCACGATCCAGGCCGTGAAGCTCTCGGCGCCCCGGTACATGCCGGTGAGCACGCCGAGCCCGACGCCGAGCGCCGCGCCGCCGACCGCGACCGCGGCGAGGAACCGCGACGCCGGATGGCGAAGCGCGCCGAGCGCCACCGCGGCGACGG
>NZ_JBEOMB010000212.1:0-588 GCF_046000175.1 Rhodoplanes sp. SY1 | reverse complement strand
CGGACGGCATCGGGCGCCCGATCACGAGGCTCGCCCGCACATCCCCCCAATCGTTGCGCCCGGTCACGCCACCGAAGTTGCCCGGGACAACGTTCTCCGGCAGGCCCTGAGAGATCAAGTCGTGCTTCAGCTTCTTTTGCGTGAACACCCCAACTTCGTCGTGCGGGAACATGGACGCGACCCAGCATGCGAGATTGTGCATGTATCGGCGGTTCCGCCGCCGTTCCTCGGTCTGCTTCCCGTCCTTTTCCGCCGTTTCCGTGAGGCCGAGCGTCGTCGCTGAGACAGGCGCGTCGAGGACCTGAACCAGAAAGCTGTGGGGCGACCGCGCCACAGGCTGATCGACCGCGACCCGCACGCGACAGTCAAGGATGTTCTGAATTTGCTCGACGGTCGGTGGTGTGGCGTCGATCATCAGGACCGATGACCCGTGCAACTTCTCGTCGAGGCGCCAAAGTGGCCGGACGACCAGCACACGAGCGCTCCCGGAGCCCCGTATCGTCAACGAGCCCGACGCACCATTGGAGCCGAGCACGCGCGCGACTTCCGTCCAGACGTCGACCATCGTCAGAAGTGACCGATAAGCGC
>NZ_JBEOMB010000211.1:0-14575 GCF_046000175.1 Rhodoplanes sp. SY1 | reverse complement strand
TTGTCGTGTCGCCTGACAAAAATGCTGACCGCGCTCACCAAGCGGCGTGGAGCTTCGCTAATCAGGTCGAGATATCGCGCGGCTTCCGGCTCTTCTTCGAGGATGGCGATCAGGGCCGACGAGTCGACCACGATCATGCCTGGCCCCAGGCCTTGTCGAGGATTTCCTTGGGAGTACGCGTGTCGCGTAAAGGACGGGAAGCGACGCTGCGGGTGATCTCACGAACGCGGGCCAGATCAACGGTCCTCGACGCAGCCGGAGGCTCGTCGATTTCCACACCTGCGATGCGAGCCTGAGCTTCGATCGCTTCGCGGATCACCTCTTCGGCGGTCTTGCCGGTCTGCGCAGCGACCAGTCTCGCAAGGCGTTCGATCTCTGGGGATAACGTCGTCATGGATTGAATATAGGTGAATTCGCGAGAAAATTCAATGACCTTGACCGGGCGGGAGTTTGCCGGGGCTTCAGCGCTCCCCGGAAATCCACCCCGGCACGGCCCGCTTTTCTGGTGTCGGCCCGAACAGGATGCACGAGTGCCCGCTCGTTGCTGCCGCATTGAAGGTGAAGCCGACGCAGTTTTTGACGGGGCGGCACTTCTCGGCGCATTCGTTGATGTTGGCCACGGTCCATGACAGGCGGGTCGAACCGAGCGTGGTTCCGCCCATCAGCGTCTGATCGCAGGTCAGGCGGAAGCCGGTGACCTTCACCGGTCCGTTGGGGCAGCGGGTGACGCCATCATTCTCCGGGGTCGCGATCGGACGGGGGCTGGCTTGGGCGAGCGAGGTGCCGCCCGCCGCCAAAACAGGAGCTTCAGCCGCTGCGGGCGGTCCGGCGGAGCGGACGTCGCTGACCCGCCTGCCCGCCGTATATCCAGTGTTCTCATAGAGCGTCACCGGAGCTTTGAACCGTGAGCACGAGCGTGGGCCAACCGGGCGCTCATCCCGGAACCAGGCGAAGGCATCGCATCGGTCGGCCATGCATGAGAGGGCGCAGTCATAGACGGTCTCGGTCTGGACCATCCCGATGCTGGTCCCCGTGACGCTGGCATATTCGAGAAGGCGATAGCCCATCCCCGCCACCTGCCGCGCGTTCCATTCGCGGTCACGCTGGGCTCGGGCTTCGGCCCCTGCCGGTCCTTCCCGGTCGCGGCGTTTGGCCTCCTCCTCCCGTTCGCGGACTTCGCGATCGTGCGCCGCCTTTAGCGCGTCGATCGTCTGGGCGACGATGCGCCGTTCCGTCTCGGCGCGTTGCTCGTCTTCCGATTTGGGCGGAAGCGGTGGCGGGGTCGGCTTGTCTTCGGCCTTGGGGAGTGGCGGGGGTGATGGGGGCGGAACGGGTGCGGGGCCGGGTGGTTCAGGCGGAGCGGGTGCGCTCGCCGGGCTTCGCAGCGTGGGCTTATACGACCAGACGTACATGCCGAGCACGACCGTGAGGCCGGTGACTGCGAGGGCGGCGATGTTGCGTCCGGTGTGACCGCCACCCCGCTTCAGTGATGGGGTCCCGCCGGGAACGTTGCTGCCGGAGCCGCTGCCAGAACCGCCACTTCCCTTGCCACCCGGTTCCTTGTCTGCCCGGGGTGCGCTGCCGGAAACGACCGGCAAAGACGTTGTAGCGCCGGTCCTTTCCGAACTTTTCCGGTCGTCGGCGGGCTGTTGGCCGGGGATTCCTCCGGCGGATGGACCCGGCAACAGGGGCGGACTGGCAACATTCCGGGAGGGCCAGAAGCCCCTCCCCGCCTTGCCGCGCTTTCGCGCCCGGGTGATCCGGAGCGCCTCCGCGAGTTCGAGGCGCTGATCGTCCCAGGCGGGATTCTCACCGAACAGTTCCCGCTCCAGATCGACAATGCTGTCGGGCTGGTGCTTGTCCGCGATCCAATTGCGTAGGGTCTTCTCGGTGATGCCGATCAGTCGGCAGATCGCATCCGGTTCCCACTTGCGGCCCGCTTTGGCCGAGGGGTCCCCCTGCGGTCGGGTGCCGTAGACGAACAGGTGCCAATAGACAAGGTCGCCGAAGCTGTAATCGGCGCGATTGGGCGGCAACGTCTTTGAAATCCGGGGCACTTTTCCGAACTCTTCAGCCCTGTTTTCCGGTCCTGGCGTCTACTTTTCCCGGAACCGGACCTCCTAATCGGAGCCGTTCACAAGCAAGAGGGCGAACATGTCTTCATTCCCGAACGGCCACGGCAATCAGCGGCATCCGGACGTCGCAACATCCATAGGTCGACAGGACGGAGCCACGGGAGGCAAGCGGAACAGCCCGCATGGCACCGCCGACGAGTGTTTCGAGACGATGGTCCGTCACCATGCACGTCTCCGTCAAGCTGGTGGGGCAAACGCAACTCCTGCGGTGCCGCCCCCTGCCGATGGCGCGAGGACAAGGGACCGGGCCGACCCCGCCGAACCCGGCGACATCATCTACGGTGCACGGGCCATCGCGCTGTTCATCTTCGGCGACGACGGCGACCGGGCAAGGCGGCGGGTGTTCAATCTCTGGGCCCATTACCGGGACCGCAAGGAAGCGGCAGGGTTCCTGAAGCTGAACGGGGCTGTCTGCCTGTCGAAGAGCAAGTGGCAGGCCTTCCATGGGCTGCGCTAATGGGGACCATCCCGGATCGGCCTTTGACGAAAGCGCCTCGGCTTGGCCGCTGCCGCGCCGGGACGGACCGGGGCCGGGCTGGGAACGGCAATGCCGTCCGGCTTGCGTCCGCGCCTCTTCGCCCGCATCCGGGCAAGCGCTGCCCGCTTTCCGGCCCGGATCGCGACGCGCAGCGCTTCGAGAGCGGCGTCCCTCTCCGCCTGTAAGGCAGCCAGCGCCGCCGCCCTCTCCGCTGGAAGGGCGCAGAGGGCGACCGCCCCGATCCGCGATCCGTAGTGGAGAAGCAGCCGGGCGGTCTCGCCAGCCAGCTGCGCCTCGAAGGCGGCTGCGATGCGAGCGCATGCGGCGTCGATCCGGTCGTCCTGCGACCGATAACGTCGGAATTGGAGCTTTGCGGGTGACCCGGGTTCGGAGCGGCTCCTTGCTCCGAACCCGTGATCAGTCCCGGTCGCGTTGGCGTTGCCGCCGCTCCTGCCACCAGGCGAGTAGCCGCTCGGCCTCGGACTGCGCCTCTCCTGCCCTGATCTGCTCTTCCGTTCGCCGCGCCCGCTCGTCGTCCTTGCCGCCGACCTCGGCGGTTTTCCGGGCCGTATCTCGGGGATGCATGGGGGCATGTCCTCCACCAAAGAAGCCGTCGAACAGGCGCTCGCCGATCTCGGCGAGACCGCCCAGTGCACCGAGGCCCAACCCGCCGGAAGCGCTGGCACCGTCATGGACCTTGTGGGAATCGTTTGGCCCCTGATCGAACCCGTCGGAACGGTCGGGCGCGTCCCGGGTGGGCTCCCGCTCGCCTGCTGGCGAACAGGTCTCACGGCCAGCCAGCCGGAACAGGCTCTCCATATCCTCGCGGGGGATTTCGGGCCTGGTCCTTTCCGTGCGCGGATAGACAAGGTCGAGCAGGTGCGGCGATGCGAGACCCTCCTCCTGACGCAACCGGAGTTCGGCCCGCTCTTCCTTCTGATGCCGGAGGATTTCCTTATATTCCCGGTCGCGGCGTTCACGAAGTTCCTTGCACGCGACTTCCCGCCGCGCCTCGAGGTCGGCCTTCTGCCGGGCGACGAGGTCCACCTTCATTTCATCGAGGCTTTCGGGATCGAGACCCCGCCGCATGGAATCGTAGTAGGTCATCCATTCGTTCCGATAGTCCGTCCGCACTTCCCGGAAGACGGCGTTCCGCGCCGAACGAAAGACCTGCTTGCCCTCGGCGAAGAAGGCCTCGCGCTCCTTGCGCTGATGGGTCTTCAGAAGAGACCATTCCTTGGCCTTGCGCAGATCCGGGTCTCCCCGCTCGAAATATTCGGGAATCCGCGTCAACCGATCGGACTCATCCCTGTCGTGCTGCGCTTCGGCATCTTTCATGGCCTGCCAGGCATCGCGGGTGGGCGACGGCTCGCGCTCCTCATACGGCTTGAGGCGCTGCTCGCAATGGATGCGGAACCGGCTGCGCTCGTAGGACAGTGCCCAGTTGGAAGCGCGGACATGCTCGAAAGCGGTATCGATCGCGCGGCCATCCACCGGAGAGACGGTGTTGAGCATCACATGGACGTGGGCGTGTTGCCTGTCGCTGTGGGCGATCAGGATGGCTTGCCGGTCCTCCCAACCGAGATGGCGCACGAAGTCTTCCACGGCCTCGATCATCTCGTGCTTTTCCGGCTTGTCGTCCGGGTGCCAGTTCAGCGAGAAGTGCTTGACCGGGTTTTCCAGACGCCGTCCGCCTGCCGATACCCCGGCTTCCCGCTTCAGGTCCTGCGCGGCGCGGCACGTCCAGAGCATTTCGTCGACGGCCAGAGGGACTTCGTCATTGGCAAGGTTGAGCGTGTGGGTCCACGCCACACGCTCGCTGCTCTGCGCCCTTCCCGCGTCGTGCGTCAGATAGGCGGCCAGTCCCTTGAATGACTTCCCTGCCCTGTTGAACTTAACGATCACGGAGGCCGCTCCGGTTGATGAGCGTGCGGATTTCCTGAAGGAGCGGATCGAGGATCGGCGGAATGGGCTCGCCGAAGCTGTGCATCCGCCGTGCAATCTGATTGAGATTGTTGCCGAGCCTGGACAGCTGGACCTGAAAGAGGGGATCGAGATGGGGTGCGCTCGCGACGGCGATCTCACTGACGCGCCATTCGGCAAGCAGACGCGCCCGTCCGTAATCGCCCGGTCGCATCCCGTGCGCAGCGGCCCTCGCCCGGACCAGATCGAACTCACGCGCTGTGAGCTTGATGTTGATCTGGCGGTCTCTGAGTTCGTGTTGTCTCGGTCGTGCCATTGCTCGACTTCGCCGTTGAGCGCATGCGTCCTGGGTCCAGGGGCCACGCCCGGCCCCTGGCGAGTTGCGTTTCCGGTACCGGAAACGACATCTCGCTACCCTCTCCGCCTGATATACGCTTTGCCGGTCTCTCTGCCGATATCCAAAAGCTCGCAAAACAAGGCGCATCTCCATGGGGCGCAGCGTCTTGCTTTCCGTTACAGAACATTCCGAACGCGTTGACGCAGGCTCGTGGTTCTCTGTTCCTGAAGGGAGAGAGAGCCATGAGACATCTGACGTGGAAGATCGGACTGTTCGTGATCATCTGGTACACGCTGGCGATCGAGCTTCGCACGGGAGCGGACGCGGCGTTCCTGACAACGCTTGGCGTGCTCGTCGGCGGATGGATGGCGCTGCGGCTGGCGGGACAGGCGGCGCTGATGATGGGGCCACTGACCTTCGGGCTGCTGGTGCAGGTGGTGCTGTGGTTCGGGCTGTTGTGGTGGTTCGCGCCCGTGCTCTTTCACGAGCTGCCGCTGGTGTTCGAACTGCTGATCGTGGTCGCGCTCGCTTTGGCCGGGGCGCGGTGCCGGTTCCTCTATGAGGAGCAGAGGCGGCGCGGGCGGAAGTTCGTTCCTGCCGAGCATAGCGAGGCGGTGCTGGTGGTGGTGTTCGGCGGCCTGGCGGCCTGCATGGTCGCGCTGCGCCAGTGGGGCAGTTTGTGGCCGATTGTCGGCTACGTGCTGTTACCCGCGCTTCCCTTCGGTTTCGGGTGGCGGATGGCTCCGATTGCGGCACCGGACCGGTTCGATGCGAAGGTGGGTGATGCTTCCGCCTTCCGCGACGCCGGTCTGAGCGATGAGCGCTGAGGGGGATGAAGCCATGCCTCAGGACTTCGCCATTCCCTACGGTTACAACGCCGAGCGCGGGACTTTTTCCTGTTACACGGACAACCGGCATCTCTGCACATTCGGCCCGACCCGAAGCGGCAAGGGAGCAAGCATCATCGTACAGGCCCTGTTACAGGTGCCGCACAGCGTGGTGGTGATTGACCCGAAGGGGCAGAACGCAGCGGTGACGGCACGGCACCGCCGCGCGATGGGTCAGGACGTCTTTGTTCTGAACCCGTTCGGGCTGCACGGCGGGCCGCCGTGGAACCTGCCGCGCCACCGCTACAATCCCCTCTCCCATCTCGATATTCACAGCGGGAACGTGGTTGCCGAGGCGGCGGCGCTTTCGCAAGCGCTGATCCTGACGCAGGGGCGTGATCCGTACTTTGACGACACGGCGCGGGACCTTGTGACCACCCTGATCCTCTATCTGGTCTCGACGCTGGGGAAGCGGGCGACGCTGGGCCACATGCGAAAGATGGTGACCGACATTGCCGCAAGGGGGCCAAAGGCGGCGGGGCTGCTGGTGGCGATCGAAGCCAGCCCCTACCCGTTCATCAGCCAGCCGATAGGCAGGTTCAAGGATATCGACGCGCGGGATATTTCGAGCGCGGTGAACACGGCAGTGACGCAGACGGCTTTTCTGGACGACCCGGCGCTGTCCGATCCGGCCCGGAACGGGACCCTGACCGGAAGCGACTTCGATATTGCCCGGTTGAAGCAGAAGCCGACGACGGTCTACCTGATCTTGCCGGGCCGCTTCATGGAGGCCTATTCGCGCTTCCTGCGTCTGGTGATCACGTCCGCCATCGATCAGCTGACGGCGGAACCGGGCGGCCATCCGGTGCTCATGATCCTTGATGAGTTCGCCCGTCTTGAGCAGCTGCCAGCGGTGACCAATGCGTTCGGCTTTGCCGCCGGGTACAATCTCCAGCTCTGGCCATTCCTGCAAGATATCCCGCAATTGCAGGACGTCTACCGCAAGCGCTGGATGAGCATCCTTGCCAACAGCGGCCTGATCCAGTTCTTCACGCCTGCGGACGTGGACACGGCGGAGTATTTGCAGCGGCGTGGCGGCCTGACCACCGGGGAAAGCCGGAGCCGGACCTATTCGGGGAGCGTGATCCGGAACGAGCGCAGCGACACCCGGACCGAGGCGCGTGTTCCGCTGTTGCCGTTCGAGCGGATGATGAGCCTGCCGCCGGAGGAATCCGTGGTCTTCTTTGCCGGCAAGCACGATCCGTTGCTCGCTGGTCGTGCTCCTTACTGGACGATCCCTCGCCTTGCCGGACTGTTCGATGTTGACCCGTTCCATATGGCCGGATCGGGCGGTTCGCGGCGCGAAGCACCGGCCGCTGGGGCGACCGGTGCCGGGCGGCGTTAGTCGAGGGTCGTCTTCTTCTTGAAGCGGCTCCAGACGAGCGTTGCGCCCTTGCCGCTGTCGGTGGCGAAGAGCGCGGCATTGAGCGGCTCGGACAGCGCGGGGTCGTCGATCTGGACGGACAGGAACGCTTTTCCGGCTTCGCTCGTGCGGCTCCATGCGGCACCGAATTCGACGGTGCCATTGGGCGTCTTCGTGACGACCCGATAGTCGGGTTCCTTGGCCGCGCCGGTCTTCTCGGCGGGGCGGAGTTGCACGTCGGTGCGCTGGAAGGTCAGCGTGGTGATGTCGCCCGCGTAGATGTCTGCCTTCTTGTCGTAGCTGAAATTGCCAATGATCATGGGTCTCTCCTGTTCAATGTATGAGCCGCCACAACGGCGATCTCGTTGCCCTCGTTCTGCGACCGACCGCAGACGCCGAACGGCAAGAAAAAAATTTCAACAAAACTATATATAGACGTTTTTTCTTGCGTTCCCGGAGGGTGCGCCTTCAGGCGCACGGCGTCGGTCGGGCGCACGATGGGCAACGATGATAAGATCGCCTTGTGGCGCGGTCTGAACAGGAGAGACCCTTTGGCAATTTCTACGACAAGAAGGCAGGCCGCGATTCCGGCGGCATCACCACGCTGACCTTCCCGCCGCGACAGGTTCCGCCCTGCAGACCGGCGCGGCCAGAAGCCGGAGGTCCGTCACACGCCCAATGGCATCGTCGGGTGCTGCGCTGCCGTTCCCGCGAAGCCGGAAATGCGTTCCTGCTTACCGACGATTGCCCGCGCTGTCCGGAGCCGCTGCCGCGCTCTTCATCGCGATCGGTTTCCGGGCGCAACGTTCGTCTGGGGCCGCTTCAAGAAGTCAGCGGCTCGGCCCGCCCAGCCCGGTTGCCCCGGCGGTCGGTGCTGCGCATCAAACGGATCCGCGCCAACTGCCCTGAGCCTAACGTCAAAGATCAGGCTCACTGTTCCGCCAGACGGCTCGGCCGATATGGACGGTTCAAAGACTATGACCGGCGTCGATCGCAAGATGAGCCAAGCGGGGCACGTGATTTCTCGTACGCCGTATAATGCTCGTATCGAACGGCTGCATTGGCCAGCTCCTCACTGTGCATCCGCTTCGGTTACTGGCTCCGCATCCTTCTGAAGCCGCTGAAAGTAATAATAAAACATCTCGACAATTTTCGGATTTGTCGTACTGAAGATTTCTGCTCTCGGCTGATTTTTCAGCAAGCCGAAGCCAAACCACACTTCCTTCCGGCGCCGTTCCCGGCTATCGCCCCGGGCGTGCTCCGGGAATTCTAGCACGATAAAATTGATGATCGGAATTTCATCCTTAAGCTTCCAGCATTCGTATTTTGCGCCCTTTGGTATGCGTTTTAATATTTTTTTAGCGGCGCTCAATAGCGTTCTCAGAAAGAATGTCCTCCCATGTTACTCCGGCTATTATTGCTCTCGCAATCGCGTCCGCGATCTGATCCCCTTGGTTGATGATGTAGTTGTTGATTCTACTGTCGCTCACAGTATCAATTACACATGTATTCCAAACGCTTTTTGCCTCCATGAGAACTTTGTTCAACTTATTCATGCACTCGTCGATCTCGCCTTGCGGGTGTAGATGATCGGCCATAACGTCTTTCACTGCCGACACAAGGTCTTTGAGTTCCGGTTTTTCTGATTTTTGACGATCCATGCTTTCGCGAAAGGATTCCAACGAGCTTTTGGTTTCGTTATGCATAGCCCTTACCGTCGCAATAAAAGTTAATATTAAAGCGATAATTCCAATGATTAGAACCCCCGGCTCAAGATCAATGCGAATAAGCGACGTAACTTTGTCTTTTGATATATCCCATACAAACATTAACACGCCAGTCAATATAAGCCCAATTGCAGCAACAATTTCACCCGTGGTAGGCTTCCACCATTTCATCACGACACCACTCAATTTAGGAGCCACAATGAGCGACAAGAATATTGCTACGCGTGATCGGGCACTAACGTGCATTTCCCTTCAAGGAATTGTCGGCTTCTCAATGTTGGGCATAGGCTTTCTCTGGGGCTACACAAAAGCCTCTCAGGCCGTCTGCGTCGACAGGCCGCTAAACGTTGCCTCCCGGCCAGCGAAGGCCAACGCGTCTATTGCAGCAAGTTCAGTTACAGGCTCGGTGAAGGTAACTATCGCCCCGAACGGACCGTAATCTGGAATGGTAAAAATAAACCGGCTGCCGCGCAATAGGCTGCAACTTGAAATTTCAAGTGCTCACGCGAATTTGAAGAAGAGTACCATCGCGCTGAAGGCTTCACGATCTGGCTTTTTCGCGATCCCGCTTTTGGTATTGCGGCTTGATGGCGAGGAGCCTGCCCTTCATCTCCCGGCGGACATGCTCGGCGATCACTTCTGCAACGAAACTGTCGGGAGTGTAGCCCGGTTGCAGTTTAGCGGTGAGGCCGATGAAACACCGGTAGCCGGTTTCCGACAAGAACGGCTTGTCGGGATCGACGACGAAGGCCTCGAACCCCGGCCAGACGAAGGCGCATGAGCCGATGCCGAACAAGCCATCGATCCGGATCAAGACGCGCATGCCGCCGACGGTGATCCCGAATTTCCCGCTCTGTCCCCAGAGTGGCACGGTGCCATCCGGAGACCGGGTTTCCCGGTCGAGCACGCATCCCGGCGCGTCGTCGTCGGCAATGATGCCGGGCTCGTAGCCATTGAGCTTCTCGGCAAGGCGGTGGGCCTCGCGGTGAAGGCCGAGCACGGCCTCGGCATCGCCCGCCAGCATGGCGGCGTGATGCCGGTCGATGAGGGACCGGTAGAACGGCAAGGCCTCGTCCATGGTCCCCGGCAGGTCCGCGCTTTTCCGCGCGGCCTGCCGGTTGGCGTTCACCTGATCGGCGTTCGACAACAACGCATCGAAGCCGAGTTGCGCGGGTGCGGTGCGGCGGGCGCTCATGCGGCCACCTCCTCCTGCCGGGGCTGTTGCAGCCCGTGCAGGAAGTCAGCGGCGCGTTGCGCGTGCGAGGCGGCGGTGAAGATCGCCCGCTTGTCGCGCTTGAGGACCGTCAGCCAGCCATCGATATAGGCGGCGTGGTCGTCGCGGACCTCCGGGGCGAGGTCGAGGTCCGCCGAGAGGAACGCGGAGCCGAGTTCGGCGACAAGCTCCTCCATGGCGTAGCCTTCATCGCCCCAGCGCTTGCGCCCGAATTCCCGGTCGAGGCGCGAGGGGTGCCGGGTCCAATGGACGGTTTCGTGGGCGCGGGTCGCGTAGTAGGCTTCGGCATCGCAGAAGGCTTCGAAGGGCGGCAGGTCGATGCGGTCCTGAGAGATGACGTAACAGGCGCGGTTGCCGCCGTGGTGAACGTCGGCCCCGACTGCGGCAAAGAACGCCTCGGCGCGTTCGATGCGCCGCAAAGGCTCGGCGCGGGGCGGCGGAGCCGCATAGAAATGCTGCGGGAGTCCGTCGATCTGCTCGACATTGAAGACCGTGTAGCCCTTCATGAAGGGGATTTCGGTTTCGATCTCCTCGCCGGTCGCGCTGTCGGTCTCGGTGCGCCGGATGCGGTCGGCGTAAACGACGAGGTTCCCCTTCTCGCCCTTGCGGACATGAGCGCCGAGGTCGATGGCCTGTTTGAAGGTCATCCAGAACGGAGCGGCGTAGTCGTGTTCGATGGCGGCGGTCCAGAGCATCAGGACGTTGATGCCCTGATAAGGGATGCCGTTCGCCCGCAGGGGCCGCGTGATGCGCCCTGCGGCATGTTCCACGCTCCACGGCTTCAGCCACGGGCGTACGCCCTTCTCAAGGTCGGCGACGATGCGGGCGGTTACGGTCTCGTAAACGTCTTGACGCATGGCTGCCTCCGTCACGCGATGATGCGTTCGGCGCGGCGGGCCTCGTCGGCGTAGGCCGAGAGGGTCTTGTCCGCTGTGAAATACAGATCGCGCTCGATGCGCAGCCCACCGGGGCCGGTGACGCTCTCAATCTCTGAGAGGCTGACGTTGCCGAGTTCGGGGAAGCCGAGGCCGAGGTCGCAGAGTCCGAAGGCGATATCGGGATTTTCGGGATCGAGTTCGGTCAGAAGCCAGGTCGCGCCGCCCCATGGGCAGAAGAGTTTGACGACGGGGAAGAAGTCGCGCGGGTCTTCGGGGTGCTCGGCGCTGAACCGGCCATTGGCCAGCATCAGATCACGTTGTTCAGAAGTGAGAAGTTGCATGTTCGCCTCCTTGGGTCATGGGTTGCAGCTGCTGCTGCAACCCTGCCCGTCGGCGAGACCGGGGGTAGCAAGTGCAAGGAGGCTCCGGACGCGGCCCGCCGAGGGTCCGCACGAGGGGCCCCGCTTGCGGGGAGACGTGCGGAGGCGGCGGGACGTGTCTGGATGCCTTGCACGCGCGGGGGGCGGAGCCCCCTAGTTCAATTCGTGAAGAGAACCGGGCGTATCACGCCCGTCTACGAACAGAACTGATCTTCGGAGGGTCGCATGCCCGATGGATCAAAACAGAGATCAACACCGCGAAAGCGCCGTTCGGCGAAACCTTGTCCCGATCACGAGTTCTACGTCATTGAGATCACGGGCTGGGACTGGTCCTTCATGTTCGGCACAAACAATGTGAGGTTTCTTCCCGGCCCCTACTCCGACTCTCGACACATCGAGATCGAAGGCAGGCTCGTTTGCCCGTCCCGGCTCAAAGTCTCATCGGTGCATGCGGTCTGATGCCTGAACCAAGGCTGCTTCCGGAGAACCGCGAGAAGGATCACCCCGTCGCCGTCGGCTGGATTTCCTGCCACCGAGGCCGCTTCGAGCTACTCCAGCCCATCCCTCTCGATGCGACCACGTCGATCCTTCAAATGCTGATCGCGGACCGGTTCCACTTCATCACGTTGAGCGCAACCAGGTTGAAGCACGGAAAGGCGAACGTGCAGACGTTCCACCTCGTCACCCACATCGACGCGGACGATCTTCCCCTCGAAAGCTGAAATCCAAATGCAAAATGGGCATATGGGCGGGAGCGAAGCGGAGCCCATTCGCCAGCCCCGAGACCGGTTAAAAAGGCAGCCGCAGGAGCGTCAGCATAGCGCCGCCTGCCGCGACGAGCGGCGGACGGGACGCGGGACCGACTGCCTCCGGCGAGGGGTGCCCAATATCTTGCGCAAGGGATCGAAGCCCGAAGGGCGGAGACGCCTCCGGCGGCTCCGTTCACGAGAGCCCGGTCCCCGTCGCGTAGCGACGCGGGATGCGCCAACCACCTGATGAAATACTTCTCCACAATTGTCATCACACGCATGTAGGCATTCGATGCTATTGCGTTTGAGCAATACAAGGTTCATGTTTTCTGGAAACATGGAGGCAAGACATGTTCTCAGGCGGGCTAATTAAAGAACTGAATCGGGACTTACCTATACTATTCGTCAATATTGGATGGGGAGTGCGCTATGACGGAACGGAGATTATAAGCGGGCAACATCGGTACCTGAAACAGAATCCCGGAACAACAGTGAGTGAATCGAGCGCGTTTGTTCCAGGTCGCGATGGATACTTTCAGTGCGGGCTGGGGCACGGAAATGTTCCGTTTAGCTTGATACACGCTGTATTCGTCGCAAGAGACCCATCGAACAATCTGTTGCGTATCGTCGGAATTTATGCGTCAGCCTCAATCTCAAGCGAGAGTGGAACATGGGCACTTGCGCGGACACGTTTCACAGCAAGGATTCCGGTCGGTAAACGCCCGGCGGTTCGAAATTGGCCCGGAGCGCAGGGAATGCGGCGCTGGGCTAAAGCAAATGGAAAAACAGAACACAAGGCGCTAAAAGATATTTATGATGACCTGCTGCAAAGCCTGTCAAGCGGAGATCACCTGCCCGATACGGAGATTGCCGCTGCGGAAGACCAGTATGGCCATGAAGCCGAAGTAAAGTTGCTTCTGGTGCGTCACCGAAAACGGGAAGCAGTGCTCCGAAGCAAAAAGATTGCGTCCGCTTTGGACACGAATAATGGAAGGCTCATTTGTGAGGTTCCTCATTGTGGGTTTGAATTTCGTGCCACGTACGGCGAGTTAGGTGTTGGCTTTGCTGAAGTGCACCATTTAAAGCCCCTAAGCGAAGCTCCAGCGAATGGAAGATCGGTACGGCTTTCTGAACTGGCCGTCGTTTGCGCAAATTGTCATAGAATGATACATCGCAATGGTCAGAACAGGCCATTACAGGGGCTGATCCCTCAACCGACCCACACAGGTCAAATTAGGCCAATCAAAGCGAAGACGAGGTGATTGCCGTACATATATATATACATCATGCTCTTCGATGGTGTGGAAGAGTAGAGTGGGCTGACCCCAACGATGGATGCCGAATATCTTGCGCAAGGGATCGAAGCCCCCTGCCTCCGCAGAGGCAGGCTCCGGGCGGAGACCCGGCACAGCCGAAGGCAACGATGGGGGCCCCGTTCAGGAAAGCCCGGTCCGGCGGGGCTGGATGCACGAGAATGCTACCGCACCGCCAGAGAGATGGCGCTGTGTGCTGACGGGGCAGGTCGTTGACCGTTCGGCGATGCACGGGCAATACTCGATGAGCGAGCAAACATGAAACTCTACTTTCCCGACACAAATTTTTTCTTCGAATGCCGAAAGGCCGCAGACCTTCCTTGGCATGAGCTTGAAGGAGTTGTCTCTTCAGCCGCCTCGGAGGTTCGCCTTATCGTCCCGTCCGCAGTCATCACGGAAATCGACAGGCACAAACAAAAGGGCAACAGCCGAACCGCGAGGCGTGCCCGGGAAGCTTCAGCCCTGTTGCGGCAGGCGGTGCAATCGGCAGATCATACCGTAGAAGTTCGCTCTGCCGTTCCACGCGTGACTCTTAGCCTTCCCCCAGTTCTTAGGATTGATCCGGCCGCTCACCCCAACCTTGATCACTCCCGAGCCGATCATCGGATCATTTTGGAGTATTTGCAGCTAGTAACAATTGAACCCAATCTGCGCATTCTGACAGATGACACGCTTCTTATTCTCGCCGCGCGGTCTGTTGGCCTCGACCCTCTCCTGATCCCGGAAGGCTGGAAGCTTGGAGCGGAAAAAGATGAGCGCGATGACGAGCTCGATCAATTGAAAGCCGAACTGAATACGTTCAAACAGAATGCGCCGGTATTGGCCTTCACGATCCTCGATTCGGAAGGCACGGACACGACATCGATTAACGTGCCCGTGCCCTTGTTCGAACTTTCGGACGAGGAGATCGAGACTGCTGCGGCCGCAGTAGCAACCGCTTTCCCAATGGCAACAAATTTCCGCGAAAAGCCAAGCGCCGCGGACCAATTATTCGGCTCATACGATCCAGTTCTGGGGTCATACAATCCGATGCGCCATTGGCGTCCGCCTCGTCAGGAGGAAATTGAACACTACAAAAAAGAGGCGTACCCGAATTGGCGACAGGAGTTGCTACGCGAACTCCCACGGCTTGCGCGTCGTATCACGGATGCGGCGTAAGCGGTCTTCTTTC
>NZ_JBEOMB010000210.1:0-1101 GCF_046000175.1 Rhodoplanes sp. SY1 | reverse complement strand
CTCGGCGCCGCCCATCTTGAGGAGCGCGACGAGCGACATGTGGGTGTGGCTGCCGACCCCGGAATGACCGAAGGTGATCTCGCGCGGCCGCTGCTTCATCGCGGCGACGAAGTCGGGCAGCGTCTTCCACGGCGAGTCCGCCCGCACGGCGACGACCGGCGTCTCGATCAGCACGCGGGCGACCGGCTCGAAAGCCGTGTGGTCGGCGGCCAGCGCGCCGGAGTGGTGCGCAGTCGAGATCGAGTTCGAGTTCCACACGATCGCGCTGCCGTCGGCGCGCTGGCCCATGACCCAGCGATAGCCGATGGCCCCGCCGGCGCCCGGCCGGTTGACCACGATCACCTTGTTGCCGAGCCGCTTCGACATGCCGTCGGCGAGCAGCCGCGCCGTCACGTCGGCCGACGAGCCGGCCGGGAACAGCACCGTCATCTCGACGATGCCGCGCTCCGGCATCGTCGACGTCGTGTCGGCACGCGCCGATTGAATCCCGGCGGACGCCGCGAGGCCCGCGACGGCGAGCCCCATTGCGGACAGCGAAACACGCAGCACGGATGTGCGGATCATCGGGCCGTTCTCCCTACGTCGTTATGGCTCGGCCACGGCGGACCGGACCCGGCGGATCGAGCCGCCGTCGGATTATCGACGTCAGTCTGTGGCAGAGAACGGCGGCCCGCAAGGGCCGTCCCGGTCGCGGCGGACGGGAGTCCCCGCCGCCCGTCGGCGTCTCACATGCCGAGATAGGCCTGGCGAACGCGGTCGTCGGCGAGCAGCTCCTCGCCGGTTCCGGCGAGCGTGATCCGGCCGTTCTCCAGGACATAGGCGCGATCGGCGAGCTTGAGCGACATCGCGACGTTCTGCTCGACCAGCACGCAGGTCAGGCCGGCGGCGTTGAGGTCGCGGATGGTGCGCAGCACCTCGTGGACGATCGCCGGCGCGAGGCCGAGCGAGGGCTCGTCGAACATCACGAGGTCGGGCTGGCCCATCAGGCAGCGGCCGATGGCGAGCATCTGCTGCTCGCCGCCCGACAGCGTGCCGGCGGTCTGCTTCAGCCGCTCCTCGAGGATCGGGAACATCTGGAACACGCGGGCGAGCTCGGCGTCG
>NZ_JBEOMB010000209.1:0-7009 GCF_046000175.1 Rhodoplanes sp. SY1 | reverse complement strand
CGCTTCGCCGCGCTCGGCAAAGGGGCCAAGGAGGCGGCGCTGGTCGACCTGCTGCGCAGAAATCCGGCCGAGAAGACGCTGGTGTTCGTTCATTCCCGCGAGACTCTCGCCCGCCTCGCCGCGCTGCTCACGGAGGCTGGCCTCGCCTTCGCTGCTTTCCGCGACGCCGCGCCGGTGCTGCTGTGCACCGAGTCGGGCGGTGAGGGCCGCAACATCCAGTTCTGCAACACCCTGATCAATTTCGACGTGCCGTGGAACCCGATGGCGATCGAGCAGCGCATCGGCCGCATCGACCGCATCGGCCAGAGCAGGGAGGTGTTCGTCTTCAACCTGGTGACCCGCGGCACGCTGGAGGAGCAGGTGCTCGCCCTGTTGGAAGAGAAGATCGCCATGTTCGAGCTGGTGGTCGGCGAGGTCGGGGCGATCCTCGGCGACCTCGACGGCGAGCGCGATTTCCCGGACCTCGTGCTCGACGCCTGGCTCGAGACCACCGACGCGGCGCGCTCCGCCGCCTTCGACGCTCTCGGCGAGCGCCTCGGCGAGGCGCGCCGGCAGCACGAGGACGCCAAGGCGCTCGACGAGGCGCTGTTCGGCGAAGACTTCGAGACGGCGTAGGGGCGGCGGCATGGGCGCGTTGCGCGAGTTCGTGGCCGAGGTGCTGGAGATCGAAGGCGCCGCCGTCGAGCCGATCGAGCCCGACGGGCTCGAGGTGCTGGCTCCGGATCCGGTGCGCGCAGTGATGGGCTGGCCGGAGCTGGCCCGGCTCGGCTTCGGCGTCGAGATGCCGGCGGGGGCGCTGCCGGTCGGTCTCGACGGCGACTGGCTCGACCGCTTCGGCGGCCTCCTCGGCGAGCGCGGGCGGTGGGCCGAGCGGCAGCTCGACGTGCCGCTCCCGCCGGTCGGCGACCCGACCCGCATCCTCGACAAGGCGCTCGATCTTCCCAACGCGGTCTGGCGCCTGCATGGCGTCACCGAGGGATGGGCGCGCTGCCTGCTGCTCGCGTTCCGCTACACCGCCGTTTCGGACGAGAAGCGCGAGGGGTTGGTGTGGCTCGCCTTCAACGAGGGGACCGGAGCGGCCATCGACGACATCGGCAAGCGCCTGCGTCATCTCCTGGCGGCCGACGCGGACTGGCAGGCGCCGATCGCGGACGTCCGCCGCGCCGCCGGCTGTGGCTCGGACCCGGCGGCGCTCGCGGCGCGACTTCCGCCGCTGCTCGATCTCCGGGTCCGGCGGGAGCTCGAGCCGTTCCTGCGCGCCATGCGACGGCGGTTCGAACGCGACCGCGGCCGCGTTCACGCCTATCACGACGACCTGCGCACTGCGTCGGTCCGCAAGCTCGCCGCCCTCTCGGCCGCGACGGGCGAGAAGGCCGAGGCCGACCGCAATCGCGAGACGCAGCGCATCGCCGCCGTCGCGCGGGAATACGCCGCGAAGCTCGACGATCTGCGTCACAACTTCGCGCTGCGGGTGACGGTCGACTGGGTACAGGGGCTCGCCGTGTATGCGCCGGTGCGGCATTTCGAGGTGGTGATCAAGCGCCGCAAGAGCGAGCGGCGCCTCCGGCTCGACTGGCATGCAACTGCCCGCGCCGCCGAGGTGCCGCCGTGCGACTGGGGCGCCGGCCTCGAGCGCGCGCGTCTCGTCTGCGACGAGGCGCTGCATCTCACCGAGCCGACCGGCCAGGCGCCCTGTCCGTCGTGTGGCAAGCCGTGGTGCCGCGCCTGTCATGATGCATGTCCGCGCTGCGGAACTCACTGACCCCGCAGTGGTCGATGAAGGCAACGGTTCGCCGCCGAACAGGGCCGCCGTGACCGTGCGGCGGAAGGATCAATTGCACTTGAGCAAACGGCGTTAGACTGCGCCGCTCCGATTATATCTTGTTAAATTGCCCGAAACATTCTTGCACGGCGGGTGCATCAGGGTGCGACATCATGCGCCTGCCGGCGCGGCCGGCGAATGATCCGTCGCCACCCGACAAGCGTTCTACTAATAAACCTGCTAAAGATGCACATATGCGCGACTAATCCGTTCAGACGATCCACGAATCGCCGGGGCCTTCGTCCGGTCCGGGCGGCTGCGATTTGGAACATTTGATCCGATGCCTGTTCTTTTCGAGATTGCGTCTGTGACTAAACGTTTTCCGGCCGGTTTGACCGGTGTCATCATTGTCGTCATGGTCGGCGCATTGCTTGCTGCCTGCGGTGACCAGAACCCTGGACCGGCCCTGGTGACGAACAACCCGCCCCAAGTCGGCGTCTTCAAGGTCGAGGTCGCTTCGGTGACGCTCACCAAGGAACTGCCGGGCCGTATCACGCCGATGCGGATCGCGGAGGTGCGGCCCCGCGTCAGCGGCATCGTGGTTGAGCGCAGCTTCCAGCAAGGGAGTCTGGTCGAGGCCGGCGCCGTGCTCTACCGGATCGATCCCGCTCCGTTTCAAATCGAGCTCGACAGGGCGCGCGCGGCGCTCGCCAAGGCGGAGGCGGTGCTCTACCAGGCCTCACGCCAGGAGGACCGGCTGCGCACGCTTCTGCCTGCTCAGGCCACCAGCCAGGCGCAATACGAGCTCGCGGTCGCCGCCGAGCGTCAGGCCGAGGCCGAGGTGGCGGCCCAAAAGGCCGCCGTCGGCCAAGCTCAGCTCAACATCGACTGGGCGACCGTGAGAGCACCGATCAGCGGCCGTATCGGACGGGCGCTGGTGACCGAGGGCGCACTGGTCAACCCGAACGAGACGACGCATCTCGCCACCATACAGCAACTCGACCCGATCTATGCCGACTTCACCCAGTCGGTCGGCGAGCTCAACCAGCTCAAGCGCGACCTTGCCGAGGGGCGCCTCAAGAGCGTGTCGCCGGAAGCGGCGCGGGTCCGGCTGCTGCTCGACGACGGCACGACCTACAGGTTTCCGGGTCGCCTCCTGTTCTCGGACGTCAGCGTCGATCCCGGCACCGCCAAGGTGACACTGCGCGGCGAGTTCCCCAACCCGGAGGCCGACCTGCTTCCCGGCATGTATGTGCGGGTGCAGATCGAGGAGGCGATCGACACCGACGGGATCGTGATCCCGGCCCAGGCCGTGCAGCGCACGACGGCGGGCGGCAGCGCCGTGTTCGTCGTCAACGACGACGGACGCGCGACGCTGCAGCCGGTGCGGGCGGGACGCACGCTGGACGCCGGCATGCTTATCGAGGACGGGCTGAAGCCGGGCTGGCGGATCGTCGTCGACGGCTTCCAGAAGTTCGCGCCAGGAGATTCCGTCACGCCGGTGCCGTGGCGGAGCCCCGGCCCCGACACGCCGGCCGCTTCCAACTGATCGCCTCGCCCGTCGCCGGAGACCGTCCCGATGTCGCGCTTCTTCATCGCCCGCCCGATCTTCGCCTGGGTGGTGGCGATTTTCATCTGCCTTGCCGGCGTGCTGGCGATCCCGTTCCTGCCAATCGCGCAGTATCCGGTCATCGCGCCGCCCTCGATCTCGATTTCTACGATCTATCCAGGTGCATCAACCCAGAACCTCTATTTCGGCGTGACGCGCCTGATCGAGGAGGAGCTCAACGGCGCCGCCGGCATCCTCAGCTACGAGTCGACCAGCGACACCACCGGCGAGGTGGAGATCATCGCGTCGTTCAAGCCCGGCACCGTCATCGCCCAGGCGTCGGTCGACGTCCAGAATCGCATCAAGCGGATCGAGCCGCGGCTGCCCGAGGCGGTGCGCCAGCAGGGCATCGTCATCACCGAGGCGAGCAGCGCCATCCTGCAGTTCGTCACCCTGACCTCGACCGACGGCAGCCTCGACGAGATCGGCCTCGGTGACGTGGCCACCCGCTACGTGCTGCCGGAGCTGCGCCGGTTGTCCGGCGTTGGCCGCGTGCGGCTGTTCTCGACCGAGCGGGCGATGCGCATCTGGCTCGATCCCGACAAGCTGCTCGGGCTCGGCCTGACCGCCGAGGACGTCGACAAGGCGATCGCGGCGCAGAACGCACAGGTCGCCTCGGGTCTGCTCGGCGTCCAGCCGTCGCCGACCCGCCAGCGCCTGCAGAACATGGTGCTGGTCAAGGGCCAGCTCGAATCGCCGGATGAGTTCGGCGAGATCGTGCTGAAGGCCAATCCGAACGGATCGACCGTGCGGCTCGCCGACGTCGCTCGCATCGAGGTCGGCGGCCTGTCCTACGCCTTCTCGACTCGGCTCGACGGGCGGCCGGCGGCCGCCGTGGCGGTGCAGCTGGCGCCCACCGGCAACGCGCTGGCCACCGCCGAGGCGGTCAAGGCCCGGATGGCGGAGCTCGCCGCATTCTTCCCGCCGGGCGTCAAGCACGAGGTGTCCTACGACGTCACGCCGGTGATCGCCGCCTCGGTTAAGAAGGTGCTGCTGACCCTCGCCGAGGCCGTGCTGTTGGTGTTCCTGGTGATGTTCCTATTCCTGCAGAACATCCGCTACACGATCATCCCCACCATCGTGGTGCCGATCGCGCTGCTCGGCACTTGCGCCGTGCTGCTCGGGCTCGGCTATTCGATCAACGTGCTCACCATGTTCGGCATGGTGCTGGCGATCGGCATCCTGGTCGACGACGCCATCGTGGTGGTGGAGAACGTCGAGCGGATCATGGCCGAGGAGGGCCTGCCGCCCCGCGCCGCGACCGAGAAGGCGATGGAGCAGATCACCGGCGCCGTGATCGGCATCACGCTGGTGCTGATGGCCGTGTTCGTGCCGATGGCGTTCTTCCCCGGCTCTGTCGGCATCATGTATCAGCAGTTCTCGGCCGCCATGGTGGTGTCGATCGGCTTCTCGGCGTTCCTGGCGCTGTCGCTGACGCCGGCGCTCTGCGCCACCCTGCTGAAGCCGGTGGAGAAGGGCCACGGCCACGCCACGCGCGGGGTCTTCGGCTGGTTCAATCGCCGTCTCGATCGGGTGACCCGGAGCTACGGCGCGGCGACGCGCTGGATGGTGGCGCGCGGCGGGCGCTTCATGCTGGTCTATGTCGCGCTTCTCGCCGGCCTCGGCTATGCGTTCTGGCGGCTGCCCGGCGGTTTCGTGCCCGTGGACGACCAGGGCTTCGTGATGGTCGACGTGCTGGCGCCCGCCGACGCCAGCGCTAACCGCACGCTCGACGTGGTGCGCAGCGTCGAGAAGACGCTGGCGGCTACGCCCGGCGTCGACAAGGTCACGTTCGTCACCGGCTTCAGCTTCTTCGGCCAGGGCGCCAACACGGCGCAGGCTTTCGTGACCCTAAAGGACTGGTCCGAGCGCGGCCCGGACGAAAGCGCGGCGGCGCTGATCGCCCGCCTGAACCCGGAGCTCGCCAGGATCCGCGATGCCGAGGTGTCGGTGCTCGCGCCGCCGCCGGTGGCAAATCTGGGCACCACCAGCGGCTTCAGCTTCCGCCTGCAGGACCGCTCGCAGCGTGGTTACGAGGCGCTGATGGCGGCCAAGGACGCACTGCTCGCGGCGGCGAAGCGCTCGCCGGTGCTCGGCGAGCTGGTGGTGGAGGGGCTTCCGCCCGCCCCGCAGGTGCGCCTCGACATCGATCGACGCAAGGCGGCGGCACTCGGCGTCACCTTCGCCGACATCAATGCCGCCCTCTCGACCAATCTCGGCTCGAGCTACATAAACGACTTCCTCAACCGCGGCCGCATGCAGCGGGTGATCGTGCAGGCAGGCGAAGAGAAGCGCCTGCTACCAGAGGATCTGCTGACCTACAGTGTCCGCAATGCGGCGGGCGAGATGGTGCCGTTCTCGTCGTTCGCCCGCGTCGCGTGGGTTGTCGGCCCGACCCAGGTTGTCGGCTTCGATGGCTATCCGGCGGTGCGGATCACCGGCAGCCCGGCGCCCGGCTACACGTCCGGCGACGCCATCGCCGAGATGGAGCGGCTGATGCGCACCCTGCCGGGCGGGTTCGGCTATGCGTGGACGGGCCAATCACTTCAGGAAAAGCTCGCCGGCTCGCAGGCCGGCTTCCTGCTCGGGCTGTCGATCCTGTTCGTGTTCCTGTGCCTCGCGGCACTCTACGAGAGCTGGTCGATCCCGTTCGCCGTGATGCTCGCGGTTCCGCTCGGCTTGGTCGGCTCGGTCGCCGCGGCGTGGCTGCGCGGGCTGCCGAACGATGTCTATTTCACTGTGGGGATCGTCACCATCATCGGCCTGTCGGCCAAGAACGCGATCCTGATCATCGAGTTCGCCAAGGATCTTCGGGCCCGTGGCACGCCGCTGGTCGAGGCGACCATCATGGCGGCCGAGCTGCGCTTCCGGCCGATCGTCATGACCTCGCTTGCCTTCATCCTCGGCGTGGTGCCGCTGGTGATCGCCTCGGGTGCGAGTGCGGCGAGCCAGCAGGCGCTCGGCACCGGGGTCCTCGGCGGCATGATCACCGCCACGGTGTTGGCGGTCTTCTGGGTGCCAGTGTTCTTCGTCGTGGTGATGCGGTTCTTCACACCGCAGGCATCGGGTACTCCGTCGAGCCAAGAAACTGCTCCGGCATCCGCAAGCTGAGCCGACCACGGCGCCGGCACCGGCTTGGCTTTCTCAACTGCCGCAACGCTTATCACACCGGCCGTGACAATCGCGTCCAGCATGATGGCGTAGCAAAGCTACGCGACTTCCAGAGTGCGAGTGAGATTGCAGATCGAGGGCACACGGATCAGGCCGGCGGGCATGGCCGCTTCGGACCGGGACAGGTCGGCTAGACGCTCTTGGAAGAACTTGCGCACGACCGCGGCCATGCCGAAGAGGAGGCGTACGAGGCAGTTGTAAGCAGAAAGCACGCGCGCGTTGGCGCGCGAACGTCGGCCAAAGATCACAGACTCGTGTTTCGCCGGGCGGCCGGCAGTGCCGGTAGGCTCGCACCATAGCAGGAGAGAGCCGCCGATGATCAGCGACGACCAACTGCGCCTGCTGTTTGAGTCAGCGCCGAATGGCATGATCGTCACGGATCAGGCCGGGCGCGTCATGTTCGTCAACGCACACGTCGAGCAGCTCTTCGGCTATTCCCGCGACGAATTAGAGCGTTTTTCGTTGGG
>NZ_JBEOMB010000208.1:0-599 GCF_046000175.1 Rhodoplanes sp. SY1 | reverse complement strand
GCTGTTCGCGCTCGGCGGCATCGAGGGCAAGCTGTTCGCGCCGCTCGGCCAGGCTTACATCGTCTCGATCCTGGCGAGCCTCCTGGTGTCGATCACGCTGACGCCCGTGATGGCCTTCTACATGCTTCCGGCGCTCGGCCGGCACGCGCATCGCGAGGCCTGGCTCGTCCGGGTGCTGAAGCGCGGCTATGCCGCGACGCTGCGCCGCGCCTACGGCAACGGCGGGCCGATCCTCGCCGCCACCGTGGCGCTGGTGATCGCCGCCGGCGCCGCCGCGCTGTCGCTGCCGCGCGTCTTCCTGCCGCCGTTCAACGAGGGCACCTTCACGATCCTGCTCACCTTCAATCCCGGCGTCTCGCTGCCGGAATCGAACCGCGTCGGCACCATCGCCGAGCGGCTCATGATGGAGATCCCGGGCATCCGCACGGTCGGCCGCCGCACCGGCCGGGCCGAGCTCGACGAGCACGCGGAAGGCATCCACGTGACCGAGCTGGAAGTGGCGCTCGACCGCGGCCGGCCCAAGCAGGAGATCGTCGCCGACATCAGGACGAAGCTCGCCGTGCTGCCGCTGTCGCTCAATATCGGCCAGCCGATCTCGC
>NZ_JBEOMB010000207.1:0-537 GCF_046000175.1 Rhodoplanes sp. SY1 | reverse complement strand
GGTGACGGTCGACTTCCTGCTCGGCACCGCCGGCACCGACATCATCGGCAAGTGCCAGGAGGTCCGGCAGTCGATCCAGACCAACCTCAAGGGCGAGACCATGACGCGCCCGGAAGTGATCGTCTCGACCTCGTTCTTCAACAAGTTCGTCCAGCACGCCAAGGTCGAGAAGTTCTGGCTCAACTGGATGAATGCCGGCGAGCTGGCGCGCGGCAACTATGTCGTGGCGGGCGGCCAGTGGGGCCGTGTCTTCGAGTTCCAGCAGATCCTGTTCCGCGAGTATTACGGCGTCGCACCGATCGGCAAGACGCCGGTCGCGACGCCTTTCGTCCCGGTCGACTACGGGTACGCCTACCCGGCCGGCACGACCAACATGTTCGAGACCTGGGACGCGCCGGCCAACGACGTCCGGGCCGTCAACCAGCCCGGCCAGGAGATTTGGATTTCGCCCAGCATCCTGGAGCATGGCGAGGGCGTCGAGCTGAAGAGCCAGTCGAACCCGCTCGCCATCTGCAAGCGGCCCGAGGCGCTGGTCGA
>NZ_JBEOMB010000206.1:0-3052 GCF_046000175.1 Rhodoplanes sp. SY1 | reverse complement strand
CGGGGCGCAGCGAAGCTGCGAACCCGGAATCCAGCGGGAAGCTCCGCAGTCCGGGTTGGATTCCGGGTTCGGCGCTGCGCGCCGCCCCGGAATGACCGTCAAAGCAACCAGGCGGATGCCGTTCGAGCGGAGCGACGGCGCTCCCACCGTCGCCCGTCATCCCCCGAAAAAGAAAAACGGCCGGGGCCTTTCGGTCCCGGCCGTCGGTCGGCCGCATCTCCGGGGGAGAACCGGGCGATTTACTGGGCGTACCAGCCGCCGTCCATGTTGATGGCGGCGCCGCGCAGCTGCGAGGCGGCGTCCGAGCACATGAACACGGCGAGCTCGCCGAGCTGATCCGGGGTGACGAACTGCTTGGAGGGCTGCTTCTCGGTCAGCAGGCGGCGGCCCGCCTCCTCGTTGCTGATGCTCTCGCGCTCGGCCCAGGCGTCGATCTGCTTCTGCACGAGAGGCGTGAGCACCCAGCCGGGGCAGATGGCATTGCAGGTGATGCCGGTCTCGGCGTTCTCCAGCGCCACCACCTTGGTGAGGCCGACGAGGCCGTGCTTGGCCGACACATAGGCTGCCTTGTTGACCGAGGCGACGAGGCCGTGCACCGAGGCGATGTTGATGATGCGGCCCCAGTTGCGCTGCTTCATCTGCGGCACCACCGCCTTGATGGCGTAGAAGGCGGCCGACAGGTTGATCGACAGCACGAGCTCCCACTTGTCGTCCGGGAAGTCCTGGACGGGCGACACCACCTGGATGCCGGCATTGTTGACCAGGATGTCGACCTTGCCGAGCTCCTTGGTGGCGCTCTCGATCAGGCCCTTGGTCTCGGCCGGCTTGGAGAGGTCGGCGCCGCTGTAGGCGGTCTTGACGCCGAACTCCTTGGCGATGCCGGTCTTGATCTTCTCGATCTCGGCGGGATCGCCGAAGCCGTTGAGCATGATGTCGGCGCCCTTGGCGGCGAGTGCCCGGGCGACGCCCAGGCCGATGCCGCTGGTCGAGCCGGTCACGACGGCGACTTTACCCTTCAACATGAGACTCTCCTCGGGTCTTGATGTCTCGACGGCGGCGAGGCCGCCTGCGACCGTCCCGGTCATCGCGCGACGCGGCGCCACGAGGCCGGAGCGGAGATAGCGAAGGCCGGGCGGCCGGAGCCGCCCGGCGGTGCCGGGCTCAGACGAGGCCGGTCAGATAGTACAACCCGATGACCACGAACACACTGGTCGTCTTGATCACCGTGATGGCGAAGATGTCCTTGTAGGACTGTCGGTGGGTCAGGCCGGTGACGTTGAGCAGCGTGATCACGGCGCCGTTGTGGGGCAGCGTGTCCATGCCGCCGGACGCCATCGAGGCCACCCGGTGCAGCACCTCCAGCGGGATGTGGGCGGCGTTCGCCATGGCGACGAACTGGTCGGCCATCGCGGCGAGCGCGATCGACATGCCGCCCGAGGCCGAGCCGGTGATGCCGGCCAGCACCGTCACCGAGATGGCGATGTTGACGAGCGGGTTGGGGATCGCCGTGAGGGCGTCGCGGATGAAGATGAAGCCCGGCAGCGCGGCGATGACGGCACCGAAGCCGTATTCCGACGCGGTGTTGAGCGAGGCGAGCAGCGAGCCGGCGACGGCCTGCTGGCTGCCGGCCGCGAAGCGCGACGCGATCGCCTTCCAGCCGAAGATCACGACGAACACGATGCCGAGGATCAGGGCGCCTTCGACGGCCCAGATGGCGGCGACCGACGACGTCTGCTGGATCACCTTCGAGCCGCCCGGAATGAGCGACACCTCGACGGTGGCCGGATAGAAGCGCTTGATCAGGTCGGTGAAGATGAAGTTCATCACCAGCACGAGGACGAGGGGCGTCATCGCGAGGACCGGGTTCGGCAGCTTGTCGGTGCTGATCGGCTCCGGCTCGTTGATGTGGCCGGTGCCGTAGCCTTCGCCCGCCTTGAGGGCGACGCGGCGGCGCCATTCGAGATAGAGCAGGCCGACCGCCAGAATGAACAGGCCGCCGAAGGTGCCGAGGATCGGCGCCGCCCAGGTGGTCGTCTTGAAGAAGGTGGTCGGGATGATGTTCTGGATTTGCGGCGTGCCGGGGAACGAATCCATGGTCGCCGTGAAGGCGCCGAGCGCGATGGTGCCGGGGATCAGGCGTTTCGGAATGTCGCTCTGGCGGAACATCTCGGCCGCGAACGGATAGACCGCGAACACCACGACGAACAGCGAGACGCCGCCATAGGTGAGCAGGCAGCACACCGCGACGATCGACACCATGGCGCGCTCGCGGCCGATCAGGCCGATCACGGCGGTGACGATCGAGCGCGAGAAGCCGGACAGCTCGATCACCTTGCCGAACACGGCGCCGAGCAGGAACACCGGGAAGTACAGCTTCACGAAGACGACCATGCGCTCCATGAAGAGACCGGTGAAGATCGGCGGGACGGCGGCCGGGTCGGTGAGCAGCACGGCACCCATTGCTGCAATGGGCGCGAACAGGATGACGCTGTAGCCCCGATAGGCGACGAACATCAGGAAGCCGAGCGCAGCGAGACAGATCAGAAAACTCATGGGCAGGCACTCCCAAGGTATTGGGGACGTTCTGGCGCTCGTGGAGGTTCTACTACTTCAGGACGGCGCCTCGACTGTCATTGGCAGGCAGATTTACTTAGCGTCGTGCGCTCTTTATTGTATTGGCGAGAAGAGGCAGAGCTTGCGGCGCGTACCCCGCCTGTAGGCGCGCCCCCGTCCAGCGACGTTGACTTTTGTCAAACGGCTCGGACCGCTAGGTATTAGGCCTATTACGCGCCACTACGACTTGGCTTTTTATTTCAAACGATTGCCGCGCCGCACCAAGGTTGTGCGGCACCGGCCGCTCTTCGTCTGATAGCGGACAAAGAAACACCGTTGCGCGAGCGCCCGCATTGAGGGCAATTTTTCTCTATTGTGACAATCGTTCGATCGTCCTCGCAATCCGGCCGCGCGACGACGCCACCCGAGCCGCGCCTCCGGGTGCGTCCGACACGTTCTTCTTGAAAGAGAATCGAGTGCAGTCTTAGAGCCGATCCAA
>NZ_JBEOMB010000205.1:0-1032 GCF_046000175.1 Rhodoplanes sp. SY1 | reverse complement strand
TTGTCGTGTCGCCTGACAATCCCCGCAGCACGGTCCTCACGCCGGTCGAGGAGGCCATGATCGTCGAGTTCCGCAGGCGAACTCTGCTGCCACTCGACGACGTCTTCGGCTGCCTGCGCGAGAGCATTCCGCGGCTGACCCGTTCGAGCCTTCACCGTTGCCTCGAGAGGCACGGCATCTCCCGCCTGCCGGACAGCGACAAATCGGCGTCGAAGCGAGGACGGTTCGCCGAGACGCCGATCGGCTACGTTCACATCGACATCTGCGAACTGCGCCTGGCCCAAGGCAAGCTCCATATGTTCCTGGCTATCGATCGGGTGTCGAAGTTCACCTACGTCGAGTTCCATGAACAGGCAAAGAAGCTCGTCGCTGCAGCCTTCTTGCGCAACGTCGTCGAAGCTTCCCCCACAAGATCCACACCGTGCTGACCGACAACGGCATCACGTTCGCCGACCTGCCGAAGAACCGCTCAGGCCCCACCGCACGGTTCAGCCTGCACGTCTTCGACCGCGTCTGCCGAGAGCACGGCATCGATCACCGCCTGACCAAGCCCTATCATCCGTGGACAAACGGCCAAGCCGAACGGATGAACCGGACCATCAAGGACGCCACCGTCAAGGTCTTCCACTACTCCGACCTCGATAGCCTGAAGGCGCACATCCTGGCCTTCGTCAAAGCCTACAACTTCGCCAAACACTTGAAGGCGATCAGGTGGAAAACGCCCTTCGAGGCAATCTGCGAGGCCTGGACGAAAGACTCTTCCCGATTCAAAATCGATCCTCGCCACCTCATTCCGGGACCAAACACGTAGAAACAGCTGGATCAGCGCTTTCATTGTCAAGCGACCCAGGAGCCTCGCGAGTGATCCAACCTTAAATCAGGACCCGTATGCCCTGTCAAAGATCGTCTCTGGACGCGACTTCAGAAATACCCCTAAGCAATTGCAGGGCGTCGACAGACGGGATTGCTCGACAGGCAAAAGCCGCCTATCGTAAAAAATAATCAGGTAAGCTCTTCAGAGCCGATCCAAGA
>NZ_JBEOMB010000204.1:0-707 GCF_046000175.1 Rhodoplanes sp. SY1 | reverse complement strand
GTGCGCCAGTTGCGGCCGCCGTCGAGCGACACGTCGACCCGGGCGATCTTGCCGCGGCCCGACCAGGCGACGCCGGAGATGACCGTGAAACCCTTCTTGTGGCGGAGCGGCGCCTGCGGGCTCGGATTGGTGATCACGGACTTGGCGTCCATCACATAGGTGAAGCGGCGCGCCTTGCCGTTCTCCAGCAGGTCCGTGTATTTCGACGTCTCCTCGCGGTGGTGCCATGGCTCGTCGCCGACCTCGATGCGGCGCAGCCACTTGACCCACATGTTGGCCTCCCAGCCCGGCACGCAGATGCGCACCGGGTAGCCGTTCTCGGGTCGCAGCCGCTCGCCGTTCATGCGGAAGGCGATCAGGCAGTCGTCGAGCGCCTTCTGGAGCGGCAGCGAGCGCGTCATCGCGGCCGAGTCGGCGCCCTCCAGCAGCAGCCACTTGGCATTGGTCTTGAGCCCGGCCTCCTCCAGCAGCACCCGCAGCGGCACGCCCGTGTACATGACGTTGTGGATCATGCCGTGGGTGAACTGGCACGCGTTCATCTGGGCGCCTCGCCACTCCATTCCGGAGTTCGCCGCACATTCGGCGAAATAGACCCGGTTGGTGCGCGGGAAGCGCTCCAGATCCTGCAGCGTGAACATCAGCGGCCTGTCGACCAGGCCGTGGATCATCAGCCGGTAGTCGTTGGGATCGAGCTCGGCGATCCCCGA
>NZ_JBEOMB010000203.1:0-6453 GCF_046000175.1 Rhodoplanes sp. SY1 | reverse complement strand
CGCCGTCCGCCGCGACGGGGCCCGAGGCCACCGCGGCGATCCGGGACGCCTTCGCGACCGGCGACTCCGCCCCCGACGTCGACGGGTCGGCCCCGGGCGGCGCGGCGGACGAGCGGCGTGCGATGCGGTCGCACAGCCGTTCGCCGCCCCGGATCGCGATCAGCAACGCGGCCGGCAGGCCGACGACATGCAGGCCGACCACCAGGAAGGCGACCAGCCGCACCTCCGGCTGGACGGCGGCGGCGAGCACGACGACGGGCGCCCAGACCGTGCTGGCGAGCACGCCGTTGGCGAGATCGGCGACCACGGGCAGATGCGCCCCGCCGGTGCAGCGCCACAGGACCAGCGCCGAAAGACCTTCCAGGCGGCAGCCGTGGTCGGGCCGCAGAACCTCGCCGCCATAGGCGAGGATCAGCCACGTGATCCCCCACAGGGCGATGTAGAACACCCCGAGCGTCCGCAGGGCGAGCCGCGCGTCGGCCTCCAGCCGCGCCCGGACGGAGGCGCCTTCGGTGAGCGCATCGGCGCTGACCAGGCGGCCCGTGAACGGGTGCTCGGCGAACGGGCGCTGGGTGAACGTGATGGTGTCTTGCCGCATGTCTCCGTCTCCGGAGACACCTTGGTCCACCGCGGCTCACCCCCCGGTTTGCCGGGAGGGGCAGAATGCACCCTTTCGGGTTCGGAGGATTTCGCTCGGCGCGGCAGGACTTCGTTCACCGTGCCGCGGGCCGCGCTCGCCTGTGCCGGGCCGCTTCGTTCGTCGTGTCGGGCGTCGCGGGACCGGTCCCGATCTCGCCGCTCCCCGGCCTACCCGCCCCGCACCGGCGGCATCGACAGCCGGTCGCGCCGGCAGGCGCGGCGGTCGACCTCGGGGCAGGTCCGGAAGCCGAGATCGCGGGTCAGGCAGATGCGCACCTCGCTCAGCCGGTTGCGGCTGCAGGCGACCGCGATGGCGTCGCGCCCGAGCCCCGGATTGGCCTGGACGAACGCCTCCTCGACCTCGTCCGGCGTCACCATCAGGGTGCGGTCGGGCTCGAGATAGGCGTCCGGGATCTTCACCACGGCGCGCGCCTTGCGGACCGCCTCGAAATAGCCGCGCGGCCCGAGGCCGGAGCAGACGCCGTGCTTGTCCCACTGGTTGAAGACGAGGCGCGGGCTCGGCATCAGGTCGAGCATCGCCGAGACGATCTCGCGGTTCAGCCGCGGCGCCGGCACCTGGCAAAACTCGGGAAAGCCGCGTTCGTATTGTGGCCACAGCCCGTGCACGACAAAGGAGAACGGCCTCTCGCCGCACTGCGGGTCGGGTCGGCCGGCCTCCTCGCGAGCCGGACGCCCGTTGCGGCGCTCGGCGCTCTCCTCGCAGAAGGAGGGCGACCACGACAGCGCGAGGACGTAGAAGTCGAACTGCCCGGGCTCGTTCTGCCGCCGGTCCTGCGCGACGGCCGGCGTCACCCCGGCCCCGACGCCCCACGACGCCGTCAGCATCGTCGCAATCAAGAACGTCATCGCCACGGCCGCCGCCGCGGCCCGCATCCCGCGCCCGATCATGATCCGCCCCGTATTCCGCACACACTCTTTCAGCACGACGGAAGCCGCGACCACAATACCAGAGTTGTAGAACGTTTCAAGAACATTAGCACGAGCCGGACGCTCTCGCTTGCCTGACCTGGGTCCCGGCTCTCGCCAGGACACGCCGCCCCCGGGTCCCGGCTTTCGCCGGGACACGCAAGTGGCCTCTTCCGCCCCGCGGCCACTCACCCCATCGCGAACTTGCCGGCGAACAGGAGCGCCAGGACGATCACGGCCGGCGACACGTCGCGGAAGCGGCCGGAGACGAGCTTGGCGGCCGCATAGGTGATGAAGCCGAGCCCGATGCCGGTGGCGATCGAGTAGGTCAGCGGCATCGTCACGGCGGCCACCACGGCGGGGGCGTACTCGGTGACGTCCTCCCAGGAGATCTCGGCGAGCCCCTGGGTCATCAGGCAGGCGACGTAGAGCAGCGCCGCCGCCGAGGCGTAGGCCGGGATCATGCCGGCGAGCGGCGCGAAGAACAGCGCCATCAGGAACAGCAGCGCGACGAACACGGCGGTGAGGCCGGTGCGGCCGCCGGCCGAGACGCCGGCCGCGCTCTCGATGTAGCTGGTGGTCGTCGAGGTGCCGATCAGCGAGCCGAACATGGCCGCGAAGGAATCGGCGAGCAGCGCCTGCTTCATGCGCGGCAGATGGCCCTTCTCGTCGAGCAGGCCGGCCCGGTGGGTGACGCCGATCAGCGTGCCGGCGTTGTCGAACACGTCGATGAACAGGAAGCTCAGCACGACGATGATGAAGGTCTGCTCGAAGATCGCCGAGAAGTCGAGCTGCAGGAAGGTCGGCGCCAGCGAGGGCGGCACGTCGACGATCCCGGTGTAGGTGGTGAGCCCGAACGGCAGGCCGATCAGCGTCACGATCAGGATGCCGATCAGCGTGCCGCCGAGAATGTTACGCGAGTTCAGCGCGGCGATCAGCACGAAGCCGGCGAGGCACAGGATGGCGGGGAGCTGGCGCAGATCGCCGAGCGTGACCAGCGTCACCGGATGGGCGACGACGATCTTCGACTGCTCGAGCGCGATGATGCCGAGGAACAGCCCGACGCCGGCCGAGATGGCGAGCTTGAGCGTCTTCGGGATGGCGTTGATGACGTATTCGCGCAGGCGGAAGATCGACAAAAGGAAGAACAGCACGCCGGAGCAGAACACGGCGCCGAGCGCTTGCTGCCAGGAGTACTTGTAGGAGAGCACGACCGTGAAGGCGAAGAAGGCGTTGAGCCCCATGCCGGGGGCGAGCGCCACCGGATAGTTGGCGTAGAGCGCCATCACCAGGGTCGACACGGCGGCGGCCAGGCAGGTGGCGACGAACACGGCGCCCTTGTCCATGCCGGCATTGGCCAGGATCGTCGGGTTGACGAAGACGATGTAGACCATCGTCAGGAACGTGGTGACGCCGGCGATCGCCTCGGTGCGCACCGTGGTGCCGCTCGCGGTCAGGCCGAAATAGCGGTCGAGAAAGCCCTTCGGCTCGCCGGGCGTGCGCGTCGGCCCGCCGGGGGCGGGCCGGTGGATCGAGGCAGAGGTGGTGGCAGTCTCGGTCATGTCGCGTCCCCCGTCCGGGCCGGCGCGACGACGGGCGGCGCCCTGCCCCCGCCGTCGGTTCTAGCCCTCGGTCGTGTGCTCCGCAATTGCGAGCAAGGCGCGTGCCGCATCGGCTTGTGGATCACCGGCGCCGGGCCGGGCATCGATCAAATCCTCATTCCGGGGCGCGGCAAAGCCGCGAACCCGGAATCCAGCGGCAAGCTCACGAGGCGGGGCTGGATTCCGGGCTCGGCGCGGTGCGCCGCCCCGGAATGACCGGATCAAGCGAGTCCCATGTGCCGCGACCCGGGCTGCGCCGTCACGCCGCGGTGTTGCGATGCGGAACAAAGGAGTACCGTGCTTCGTTGTTCGCACGTCGCGGCGGGGAGTGCTCTGCGCTCCCGTGCGCCGCGGCCCGGCGGCTCGTCGCGGCGCACCTTGCGCCCGCGCGAAAGTGCCCCGCACGATCCCGGCCCGCGACCCACCCCCGGCCGCGCGCCCGCGACGACATTTCCTGCCGAGGTTGGACGTGCGAGGTTGGACGTGATGGATCTCGATCCGGTTGTGCTCGCCCGTGTGCAGTTCGCCTTCACCATCACGTTCCACATCATCTTCCCGAGCTTCACGATCGGCCTGTCGGCCTATATCGCGACGCTGCTGCTGATCCGGCTGCGCACCGGCGACGAGCGCTACGCCCGCCTAGCCCAGTTCTGGACCCGCATCTTCGCCGTGTCGTTCGCGCTCGGCGTCGTCTCCGGCATCGTGCTGTCCTATCAGTTCGGCACCAACTGGAGCCGCTTCTCGGTGGTGGTCGGCAACGTGATCGGGCCGATGCTCGGCTACGAGGTGCTGACCGCCTTTTTTCTCGAGGCGTCATTCCTCGGCATCATGCTGTTCGGCGGCGGCGGCCGGGTGCCGCCCGTCCTGCACGCGCTGTCGGCCGTGATCGTCGCGATCGGCACCGCCACCTCGGCGTTCTGGATCCTCTCGGCCAACTCGTGGATGCAGACGCCGGCCGGCCACGTGATGATCGACGGCATCGCCCATCCGCAGGACTGGTGGGCCATCATCTTCAATCCGAGCTTCCCGTACCGGCTCGCCCACATGGTGACGGCCGCCTATCTCACCACGGCCTTCGTGGTGCTCGCCGTCGGCGCCCGCTGGGTGCTGGCCGAGCGCCACTACGACGAGGCGCGCATCATGGTGAAGATGGCGGTCGGCATGATCGTCGTGCTGGCGCCCCTGCAGGTGTTCATCGGCGACCAGCACGGGCTCAACACGCTGAAGCACCAGCCGGTCAAGGTCGCCGCCATGGAGGGTCACTGGGACGGCTCCAAGCCCGGCGATTTCCACGTCTTCGCTTGGCCGGACGAGAAGGCCGAGCAGAACCGCTTCGCCATCTCGATCCCCAAGGCCTCGTCGCTGATCCTCACCCACGATCCGAACGGCCTCTTCCCCGGCCTCAAGGACTTTCCGCGCGAGGACCGGCCGCCGGTGAAGAACGTGTTCTTCGCCTTCCGGGTGATGATCGCGATCGGCTTCGCGATGGTCGCCATCGCGATCGCGGGCGCGGTGCTGTGGTGGCGCGGGCGGCTGTTCACCACCGGCTGGTACTTGAAGATCGTCGGCAACACCTGGTGGTTCGGCTTCACGGCGATCATCGCCGGCTGGATCGTCACCGAGAGCGGCCGCCAGCCGTGGGTCGCCTACGGCATCCTGCGCACCGCCGACGCCGCCTCGCCGGTGCCGGCCGGCAGCATCGCGACGACGCTGGCGCTGTTCGTGATCGTCTACGGCATCGTCTTCTCGATGGGCATCTACATCATCAACCGCATGCTGGCGCACGGCCTCGCCCACGGCGCCGACCAGCCGCCGACCGGCACGCCGCTGCGGCCGCACTCCGCCGCCCGCGACGTCAGCCGGCGGGCGTTGTGAGGAGACCCGTGAGTGCGACACATGAGTGCGACACAGGATCTCGAAGGTGCCGCGCGCGGCGGCGTTTTCCTTCTCCCCGCTTGCGGGGAGAAGGTGGCTCGCCGCGCAGCGGCGAGACGGATGAGGGGGCGTCCCCTTGGCGCTCGGACCCGCGGCGGCGCCCCCTCACCCGACCTTCGCGCTGATCGCGCGAAGGTCGACCTCTCCCCGCTTGCGGGGAGAGGTGCAACGCGCACCGACGCAACCGGACCGACGTGACCAAAACGACGTGACCGGAACGACCTGATCAGCACGGAGCACCCGCCATGGACCTCGACCTTCCGATGATCTGGGCCGTCGTGCTGGCGATCGCGGTCGCCCTGTACGTGGTGATGGACGGCTTCGACCTCGGCATCGGGATCCTGTTCCCGTTCGCCGAGAACGAGCGCCAGCGCGACCAGATGATGTCGTCGATCGCGCCGTTCTGGGACGGCAACGAGACCTGGCTGGTGCTCGGCGGCGGCGGCCTGCTGGTCGCCTTCCCGCGCGCCTATTCGATCGTCATGCCGGCGCTGTATCTGCCGGTGATCTTCATGCTGCTGGCGCTGGTGCTGCGCGGCGTCTCGTTCGAGTTCCGCAACCCGCACGGCAACACCACGGCGCTGTGGAGCTTCGGCTTCTTCGCCGGCTCGGCGGCGGCCGCGTTCTTCCAGGGCGTCATTTTGGGCGGCTTCATCCAGGGGATCACGGTGGCGAACGGCGAGTTCGCCGGCGGGGCGTTCGACTGGGCGACGCCGTTCGCGATCCTGTGCGGGCTCGGCGTGACGGCGGGCTACGCGCTGCTCGGCGCCACCTGGCTGATCATGAAGACGGAAGGCCCGGTCGCCGAGCGGGCGCGCGAGCAGGCGCGCGGCCTGCTGCTGCTCGTGATGGCGTTCATGGGCGCCGTGTCGCTGTGGACGCCGCTCGCCTTCGAGCGCATCGCCGCGCGCTGGTTCGCGGCGCCGAACATCTACGTCCTGTGGATCGTGCCCGTGGTCACGGCCGCCGTCGCGCTGACCATCTGGCGCACCACCGACCGCCACGACTTCGTCCCGTTCGTCGGCACCATCGCGCTCTTCCTGCTCGGCTTCCTCGGTCTCGCGATCTCCACCTGGCCCTACGCGGTGCCGCCGGTGCTGACCATCTGGGACGCCGCCGCGGCGCCGTCGAGCCAGGCCTTCATGCTGGCCGGCACCGTGATCCTGCTGCCCATCATCCTCGCCTACGTCGCCTTCGTGTACTGGCTCTTTCGCGGCAAGGTGCGCGAGGGCGACAGCTATCATTGATGGACGGCCCGGGCCGGCAGCGAGCCGAGGATTCATCTGATTAGAACGAGGCGCTGGCGTCGACCGTTCCCTCCCCCCTTGTGGGGGAGGGACAGGGAGGGGGG
>NZ_JBEOMB010000202.1:0-5694 GCF_046000175.1 Rhodoplanes sp. SY1 | reverse complement strand
CCGGATGTCGCTTGACAACCGTTGATGAGGACGTCGTACCCCTCGTCCATCAATTGCGATCGAGCTGCAAGCTCGGGCTGCTGACGAATGCCCCGTCTCCGTTCGTCCGGGGGATATTGCGGAGCCACGAACTTGAGAAGCTGTTCGATGCGGTCGTCGTATCGAGCGAGATTGGATGCGCGAAGCCGGACGCCCAGGCATTCCGGGCGATCTTAGCAGCCCTCTGTGTCGAGCCGCACCAGGCAGTCATGATCGACGACAACCCGCGGAATGTCGCCGCGGCCGAGGGCATCGGCATGGATGGCCTCCTCTTCCGATCGGCCGGCGAGCTGGAGCAGGCCCTCTTTCCCTGACGCCCGCGTCGCTGCGCTACAATGAGCGCAGCGCCTCCGTCCCATCCGCCGGCACCCGAGAGTGGGTTCCGGCCAGCAGGACGGAGAGTTCCATGAGCGTTCTTTCACATACACCGAAGACCGAGCGCATCCGCGAGCTGAACGACGCCTTCCGGCGGACGTTCGAAGGCGGCCGCGTCATGCTCACCGCCGGATTCCAATCGCTGCCCGAGACTGCGCGGCGCGAGGCGATCGAGCGCGTCAAAACCTTCGACGCATTCGACCCCGACAACGACCCGCGCGGCGAGCACGACTTCCTCGACTTCGAGATCGAAGGGCGGAAGCTCTTCGCCAAAATCGACTACTACGATCTCGCGATGATCTACGGCAGTGAGGATCCGAGCGATCCGTCGCAGACCACCCGCGTCATGACCATCATGCTTGCCGCGGAGTACTGAGATGCACGGCAACGCACGACGCGCCTATGCGCTCGCGGACTTCACCGTCGAGCGCCGCGGCAGGGGCTGGTACTTCGCACGAACGTCCCGCTTCGGCGAGAAGCACGCCGAGAAGGGGCCGTATTCGAGCGAGGTCAGCGTCGCCCTCATGATCGCGCGCGAGATCGTGCGCGAAATCCTCAGGCGCGACGAAGCTTATCGGTTGCCGCGATAGGGGAGAGCTTCAGCTCCGTACACCGCGAGTCGACCGCTTTTCGATCGACTCGTTCTCCAGTCTCAACCGGTATCGCAGGCGATATCGCTATTCTCGGGAGATTCCGATGAACCGGCTTCTTCTCGCACTCGGTATCCTGCTCTGTACCTGGTCGGCATCTGCGCAAGAAGCACAGCCGCGTGGCCGCTCCTGCACCGACGACGACCTGCAGTTCTGCTCGACGAGTCTCACCGGCCCCATGACGATGTCCATCGTCCCGCTCCTGCAGTGGGCGAAGGACGCGCGACACCTACGTGACCGGAACCACTGTGAGGTCAGCATGCGCGAAACCCAGCAGCTTCCGGGTATGCTCGGAGGAATAGTCGCCGGGATCGTGACGGCAGGATGCGGCGAGTGCGCATGCCGGCTGGCTTTCGAAGGAGCCGGCTTACGCGCCAAGTGACGCGCACATTGGTTGCCATCATGCCGCACAAGCTCCCCGGGCGACCGGGGAGCTCTCTCTTGCGGGGAGCCGCTACTTTCGTGAAACAGACTCGACCCCGTCATGCCACTTTCCCCAGAAGACCAACCAACCACCAGCAATCAACATAGCGAGCCGAACCTTCGATGGCCCCTCGTAAAAAAACTTCTTTCTATATTCATCCAGATTTTCGATTTGATCAAATAATTCAAAGAATCTTCTCGAACTTCCCTGCACATAGCTGACTGCATCATGGCTTCCTACCGCATACCACAGTTCTTGGAGGCGCCAGTTTAGCGTTCGCATTTGAGCGTGCATCAAACTACTTTCAACATCTCGCAATACTAGCAGTTCCCACAAGCCGGCTATTGCAATAATGAGCACCCCCAGGGCCTCTACCTGCTTTGGCGTTGGCCTATTATATTTCCACCAGGCACTAAGAGGAGCCGCCCATCGATAACACCGCTCCCTCTCGGCAGCAGGAGGAACCTCTCCACTGTATATAGTCGCAATCACAATTGGCTCCCGCGGCGCCATCCTCACCTCCGCTTCATGCGCGAGCCATATGATGGCCTCAACTTCTTGCGATTAGGTGTGCAGACCGAGAGACAAGCTAGGGTATCGGCTGCAAACCGGCAGGCACCGAGAGCCGGTTTTCTTCTTCATGCCGCGGCAGCCAGTTATCCACACCGCCAGGTGCAAAAACCGCCGAGCGCGCGGTACAATTCCCCGCATATGGCGCGATTGCCGACACCGGGGAGCGATAGCGGAAGCTGGGGTGATGTTCTGAATGCGTACCTGGGCGTCGGACACGACAGCGCAGGCAACAACGTCGGCGGCAAGATCCTGGAGACGACCGCAGCCACGAGCTTCACGCTCGGAACCACGTTCGAAGGCAAGCGCATCGTCGCAACCGCCGCGATCACGATCACCGTCCCTTCGGTCGGCACGCTCGGCAACGGCTACGGCGTCGAGATCGTGAACGACTCCGGTGGCTCGGTCGTCATCGACGGTCCCGGCTCCACCAACGTCACCCTCTCAAACGGCGACGTCGCCTACATCTTAGAAGCCAACGGTAAGCAGCGGGTCGTTACGGGCGCTAGCACGCTCATCTCCTAGGTATGCTGCGTGGCGTGGCCGCCATCACCGCGAGCCAGGGTGTGCGGGCCATTCCGTGGCCGACCCCGAGCAACAATCTGGTCGTCTGGTTCGGCGACAGCCGCACATTCGGGATTTCCGCCGACCCGCCGGACACAAAATCGATCACGGCCGGCGGTCAGGCATCGTGGGCTGCTCACGGCGCCGGGTATCGGTGCAACACGATCAGGGCGGTCGGTAATAGAGGCATTGGCGGCGACACTACGGCAGATATGCTTGCGCGCATCTCCGATGTGGTCAATTCCGGCGCTGGCGTGTGCGTGTTTCTCGGTGGCGTCAACGACAACACCGATACGGCCGCGACAATTGCCAATTACGGGACGATTTTCGACACGCTCAGCGCAGCAAACATCGTGACGATCGTCTGCAACGAACTGCCCGACGACACGGCCGGCCATCAGCCATATCAGATTATCCGAAGAGATTGGTTGGAAAACCCGGCCCGGCGTGTCACGTGGCCGAAACTCCTACAGGTCGACACGTTTCGCCCATGTCTAAAAGACGGAACAACGTGCAACTGGAAAGATGGGTACGCTCCTGATGGTCTCCATCCTGGGGTGTATGGCGCGAAGGCGATTGGCGGCACACTAGGCCCGACGCTGGCTCAGCTTTTTGCGGCTTACTCTCGGCAGGACAATTTACCGACTGGAGCGGGCGACGCCTACAATGCGTCGACAAATCCAGGCGGGTGCCTGCTCTCGAACTACATGATGACCGGGACAGGGGGCACTGCTACCGGCGTTAACGGACAAGTCCCGACCGGGTGGGCCTATAATGTTGCGCAACTCGGCACCGGCCTGACTGTCGATGTCACAATTGACACCGATGCGGACGGGTACGCGCGGCAGAATATCCACTGCTATGGTACGTCGTCGAGCGGGACGCGCACGCTGATTTTTCAATGTTTGAAGAATGACGCGCCGACAATGGGGTATGTCGCCGCTGGCGATAGGCTCCGGTCGCAATGCCATCTGACGGTCGATGCAGGCGCGCAAGGTTTGCGCGGCGCGGCTGTCGGGTGCCAAATTGTCGGCAACAACGGCACCAGTCAAAGCCAGAGCGTCTATAATTTTTGGGGCTCGTCGTCTGGCTGGATCAGTGAGGCGTTCGATGGTGCCGTGGTCAGCCAGTACGTGACGGTTCACGCAGATTGGGCGACCATGACGGGGCGGTCGATGACCGATCTACTCAATATGCAGATCAACGGAAGCGCCACCGTAGATTTCACCGTGCGCGTCTCGCGGTTCGGGCGGCGAAAGCTATTGAGCTGACCCCACCCACACCCCATCCTCGGGTGGTGCTACCCCACCCCCTCTTTCGCCGCTTCACGGTCGCGACGGCGAACCTCGCGCCCGATCGCGTCACGGATCACCTCCATTATGTCCGGAAAGCCTCCCGTGCTGTCGAGTTTACGTCTCCGCTTTACCCTCTTGCTACTTCTCTACGCTACGTTGGCGAGCGTGAACTCCAAGCGCCCGGCGCCAAATACCGGGCGCTTCGAGGGGAAGCGCCATGGACATTCACGATTCCTCGCATCGATCAGGCATTAGCACTGATGCGCGTGCTCTCTTGCTGTTCGACGCAAATAAAAGATCCGTAGTCGTCGCATATTTTTTATTGATCCTTTTCGGCGGGTTCGGCGCTCATCGGTTCTACGTCAAGCGCCCCGGCACCGGCTTTCTTCAGCTCGGCTTGACTATCACCGGATGGATGACGCTTTTTGCCGGAATCGGCGCGTTTTTGCTCGCCGCGCTCGGAATTTGGTTGCTTTTTGATTTCTTTCGATTGCCGACGTTGGTCCGCACCGACAACGCATCATTGATCGAACGCCTCGAATACCAATCCAGTGCTCTTTCCAAATCGGCGCCAGACCGATTTGCTCAATCCGACTGCGCTGGAGATGATTCGGGGAACTCGGGACTTGACCGTCTCCGAATTCCCGCGATCGCGGTTCTCGTTTTCATTTGTGTCTTTATTGCCGGACTGTTTTTCACGATGCCCGACAAGCCCGGCACACAGCAGTCAGTGCGTGCGGCCGCGTCCCCGATTGCTGAGCCAGCTCGGCCGCCCGCACCAGAACCCGCCAGGCCGTGCAAGGCGACGCTTGATCACTTTCTCTCGCTAAGGGAGGGAATGAGCTACCCGGAAGCGTCCCGCATCATCGGATGCCCGGGAACGGAAATGTCGCGCGTGGATTTAGCCGGCCACAGTACGGTCATGGTGGGTTGGAACGGAGAGGGCATCTTCGGCGGGAATATGAACGCGATGTTTCAGAACGGCGCGCTTATTTCAAAAGCCCAATTCGGGCTCCGGTAGCGTTTTGATCAAATCGCAAACCGCTCCATCTGGGTCTGATCGCTTGGTGTTGTGGAGCAGTTTGCAGTTCCATCTAGCGTATTGAGTTCGACCTCCTTCGCCCGGGATTACTTGCGATGAAAACGAATTGGCACGTTGCTACGGCCGCCGAAGCGATCGCCGCGGCGCAGTTCGCTCGCTACGGATATGATGTCTCCGTTCAATACGGAGCTAATCAGCCTGAATACGATCTCATCATAGCAAATGACGACCGGACGCTGAAGATTTCGGTAAAAGGCAGCAAAGACGGTGGCTGGGGACTCACCCAGACGCAATTATCGAGGATCAGAAACGCCAATTACTATGCGGCAGCTGACCTGTGGCTTAGGCGACATCGACCGCGTACCATTCTTTGCCTCGTGCAATTTAAGGACGTCCGTGAAGATGAGATGCCGAGGATCTACCTTGCGTGGCCACGCGAGGTAGCGGAACGACTCAAAGCAGCGGCCGGAGGGCGCGGCGACACCATATTGTGGGAAGATCACACGCGTGGACCGCGCGCTGCGGGGGCAGGACAGATCGAATCGCTACCCGCATCCTGGAAAATAGGCGCTGAGCGCATCTCAGCGCTCATCCGAATGGAAGACGTGATCGCGCTTTCGGCCTAATCGCCGCGAGAATTCATCTCCTGCCCATCTGCCTCAGGCGCTTCGCGGCTCCTGAGACGCGGATGTCTCTTCCCTGCACCAGCGTGCGGCTTGAAATGGACCCCGAGCC
>NZ_JBEOMB010000201.1:0-2890 GCF_046000175.1 Rhodoplanes sp. SY1 | reverse complement strand
AATCCGGGGTCCACTTCAAACATCGCCGTGCTTCGCCGCCGTGCGCTCGACGTCGCCCGCCTCGATCAAAGCAAGGAATCACTGACGACCAAGCTCAAGCGCGCGGCTGGAACGACGCGTTCTTGCTCGAGCTGCTCGGCCATATGCGATAGCCCTGGTCGCTTACCCGAGGGCAGCTTCATGGAGGCGAGGCCTGGATTCGAACCAGGATGTGAGGCTTTGCAAACCCCCGCGTACCGTTCCGCCACCTCGCCACGGCAACATTTTACTATACTTATGAACGCACTGGTAACTGGAATCATCGAGTTGGTAAAATGCGGGAGGAACTCCATCCGCCCTTCCGCCTTCTTGGCGGCGTTGGGGCCGCGCTAGCGCAACCTTCGGATGGATATGATGTGAGCGTCGCGATGGCCGGCAACGCCCTGCGACGAGCCTACGAGGCCGGCAAGGCGCATGCCCCCAAGTTGATGGTGTCGGCGTTCGCGGCCGAGATGCGGATAACGCTGTCGTGCCTGGCCGCGAAGGACGGCGACGAGGTCGCCGCTGCCCTGGAGCTGCTCGGCCGGGTGGACCTCGCCGGCAAGATCGTCACGGCGATGCACTGCACGGCCATCGCCACATCGCCGATGGCGTCGTCGCCCGCGGCGGCGATTACTGTCGCGCCTTGAAGGGGAACCAGGAGTCGCTGCGCAGCGATGCCGACGCCTGCTTTCTGCGGATGAAGAAGACCCATCCTACGGCCGAGACGACCGAGCGGGTCACGGCCGCCAAGAGACCCGGCGCACCGCCATCGTCGACGCCGGCGATCTCGGCGACTATCACCAGTTTCCGGGGCTGAAACCGTTCGGTCGCATCGAGCGCATCCGCCGCCTCGCCGGCAAGACCGAGCGCGAGATCAACCTCTTCGCGTTGTCTCGCACCGTCTCGCCCCTCGAATTGCTGCGGGTCGTGCGGGCGCACTGGGCGATCGAGAACGCGCTCCACTGGGAGCTCGACGTAGTCGTCGCCGAGGACGACAGCGCCTACGACCGGAGCAAGCAGATGGATAAGGCCGAGTACCTCGACTTCGTCATCGAGGTGATCCGCCGCATGGAAGGCCAGCAGGGTTTCGAGGTCCTGCCGCGGGTCGAGCGCACCTTCGGCTGGATGATTGCACTGGCGCCGCCTCGTGCGCGACTACGAGGCCAGGATCGACGTCGCCGAAGCTATGCTCTACGTCACCATGGAAAGCCTTCTCCTGCGCCGCATCAGCCACTGAACCGAGTTTCCCAACGGACACTAACACCGGCGGCATAGAGAAGAAGTTCGTCGATATCCCGACGTAATGCATCCGGCTGGGTCCGTCACGGCGATTGGCGACCTGAGCGTCTTATTGCACCTGATACTTCGACAAGTACCAGTCGACGAAAGCCGGAACGCCGACCGTGACTGGCGTCTGCGGGCGAAAGCCGGTCAGCGACTCGAGCAAGCGGTGATCGGCAAAAGTCTCGCGCACATCACCGAGCTGCATTGGGCGCATGAGCTTTTCGGCTCGGCAGCCCAGCGCAGTCTCGATCGCTGCGACGAAGTCCATCAGCCCAACCGGCTGGCCGCCGGCGATGTTGACGACCCGCCACGGCGCCACAGGTGAGAGCGTATCGATCACGCCAGAAATCATTACCGGCCTTCCCTGGACGGGCGGGAGATCGATCAGGCGGACGACGGCCTCGACGAGATCGTCGACATAGGTGAAGTCGCGCCGCATATCGCCCATGCCGTAGATCTCGATCGGACGGCCGTGCTGGATCGCGTCGACGAACTTGAACAGCGCCATGTCGGGACGGCCCCACGGGCCGTAGACGGTAAAGAAGCGGAAGCAGGTGGTCGGCAGGCCCCACAGATGCGCGTAGGTATGCGCCAGCCCCTCCATCGCTTTCTTGGTCGCGGCGTAGATGGTGATCGGGAAGTCGGCGCGGTCGACCTCGTGGAACGGCATGGTCTCGTTGCCGCCGTAGACCGAGCTCGTCGAAGCGAGCAAGAGGTGCCGCGGCGCGACCTCGCGGGCCACCTCGAGCAAGTTGAACGAGCCAATGAGATTCGAATCGACGTAAGCGCGCGGGTTCTCGAGCGAGTAGCGCACGCCAGCCTGCGCGGCGAGATGAACGATGACGTCGGGCCGGGCGATCGCCGCCGCGGCACGCAGCGCCGCGAGGTCCTCGAGCGGCGCGATGACGGCCTGGAATCCGTCGTGCTCGGCCAGGATCGCGTGCCGCGCCTCCTTCAGCCTCCGGTCGTAATAGTCGGTCATCGCGTCGTAGCCGACGACCGTGTGCCCCGCGGTGAGCAGCCTCCGCGCCAGATGGAAGCCGATGAACCCGGCCGAGCCGGTGATCAGGAAGTGCATGGGATCCTCCGCGTCGCAGCGCTCTTATCCGAAGCACGACGGGGAGTCATGATCGGACATGGCTTGGCGCAATTGCCCTGCCCACACTGGAATAGCTGAATCCGGCGGCCGCCATCTCGTCCGCCCGGTAGACGTTGCGCAGGTCGACCATCACGGGCTGGCGCATCGCGCTCTTGAGCCGGTCGAGGTCGAGGGCGCGGAACTGCTCCCACTCGGTGACGATGACGACCGCGTCGGCGCCCTGCGCGCACTCGTAGGCGTTGGCGCAGAAGGTGACGAGGCCGTCGAGGTCGCGTTTGGCCTGCTCCATGCCGGCCGGGTCGTAGGCCCGCACCTTGGCGCCCATGTCGTTGAACGCCGTCACCAGCGGGATCGACGGCGCATCGCGCATGTCGTCGGTGTTCGGCTTGAAGGTGAGGCCCAGCACCGCGATCGTCTTGTCGCGCACCGACCCGCCGAGCGCCGCCGCGACCTTGCGGGCCATCGCCCGCTTCCTCTGGTCGTTGA
>NZ_JBEOMB010000200.1:0-710 GCF_046000175.1 Rhodoplanes sp. SY1 | reverse complement strand
CGGCTCGGCGGTCTCATGGTTCCCCTTCAGGGCGAGACAGTAATCGCCGCCGCGGGCGACGACGCCGTCCGCCATGCCACGATGGCAGTGCAGCGCATCGGCCGTGACAATCTTGCCGGCGAGGTCCACCAGGCCGAGCAGCTCGAGGGCGGCCGCGACCTCGTCGCCGTCCTTCGCGGCCAGGCACGACAGCGTCATGCGCATCTCGGCCGCGAACGCCGACACCATCATCTTGGGGGCATGCGCCTTGCCGGCCTCGTAGGCCCGCCGCAGCGCCTTGCCGTCGATCGCGACGACCTCACATCCATCCGAACGCTTCGCCAACGAGGCCCCGAACGCCGCCATGAAGGCGCGGAAAGCCGCCTCGAACGCCTTCGGGTCCAGCATGCGGAACACGGTCGAGAACGTGTCGTGCGACGGGATGCCGTGGGCGAGGCCGAGCACCTTCTCGAAGAAGGTGGCCTTCGCCCGGCCGAAATCGGCCATCTCGACGCAGCTCTTCGCGCCGCACAGCACGGCCACGAAGGCGATGAAGAGGATCTCGACGAGGTCGTGCCGCGCGTTGCTGGCGCGCGGGTCCGGAACTTGCGCGAACGACGTTATGAACAGCTCCACCGCGACCTCCCTGACCGTTCGGGAGATCCTCCAAGAATCCATAACTCGCTGAATCGCAACCCCGATCCCGCGCTACTTCAAACGCGATTCCCCTG
>NZ_JBEOMB010000199.1:0-2965 GCF_046000175.1 Rhodoplanes sp. SY1 | reverse complement strand
AGACCGCTTACGGTCGACCTCTGGGCAGGCCTTCCTGCCCCGGCGCGTGACCCGAACCACCGTACTGAAAAAATGTGGGGGTAGGTGCCTGGGGTACCGACCAAAACCGAACTCCGATTCGGCCGCCCCCTCAAGGAGCTATGCGTTTTTTGCGATTCCGCCCCTGGCACCATCTAAATATCTGAAATTCAATCAAAAGATAAACCGGCATCGAGGCGGATCACGCCTGCGTTCCCGCCGGGACACACCGGGGACACAAAAGCGCAGTGTGGCCTCGTCGGTACAAGCGCGCTGATCGAAGCCCGACGCGCTGCCGGCAGGCCTGTCGACCGGAGCCGCTCGCGATCAGGCCCCGGCCTCATGGCAGGCCGTCGCGCTGCGCCACAGCTCCATTCGGCTCGAAATGGTGCTCGCCGTCGCCTCGTCGCCGTGGCAGCGATCTGGCGCGTCCTCCCGAACCCCGGTGCGCCCGGCTCGGAATGAGACGGCCCTCTCGCCAGTCCGCAAAACTGCCAAAGTGCCTTCCAGAACCGTTCGATGTCGGCTGCACGCGAGCGAAACCGAGGATCAAGCTCTTCGCCTGCGGACCCCAACAGTGTGGGAGACCGCCGCGGCGTCCTTCAACCGCGTCAGGAATGCCGCGAGGTCCACGGCGCAGAACCGGGGCTTACCGCAGCTTCCTATGAGACAGCCGCGATGGTGGCAGACGATCGTCACGGCGGTGCGCGAGGGCCGCACCGTCTAGGACATTGTCAGCAGGATGATCGGCTGGACGCTGCCGATCACGGCGGCGAGACGACGTGGCGCGATCCCCACTCGAGGGACGGAGCGCCATCTCGGCCGGACCCTGCGCGGGCGGGATCAGCCGCGCCAGCGGATCGGCGCGTCGTCCATTCCCGCGGCGAGGCCGACGACGATCGCGTGGTGCGGCGACAGCCGGCAGGCCGGATCGGTGGCGCGCGCGTCGCCGGTGAGCGCGAGGGCCTGGCACCGGCAGCCGCCGAAGTCGTGGTCGCGCCACGCGCAGCTCGCGCACGGCTCGCGCATCCAGTCGGTGCCGCGGAACGCCGCGAAGGCCGGCGACGCCCGCCAGATGTGCTCGAGCGGCTGGTCACGCACCGACCAGAACTCCAGTCCCAGGATGGTCTGGGCCGCATGGCATGGCAGCACCAGGCCGGACGGCGTCACGTTCAGCGACCGGCGACCCCAGCCGCCGAGGCACGGCTTCGCCAGGCCGGCGTGGTGGTCCGGCATCACGGCCTCGACGATCAGACGGCCGCGCACGGCCGCGCGCGCCACCTCGAGCGCGGCGCCAGCGGCCGCGACCTGATCGGGTGTCGGCATCAGGGCGGCCCGGTTGGCCAGCGCCCAGCCGTGATACTGGGCGTGGGCGATCTCGACGCGTCCGGCGCCGAGCGCCTCGGCGAGCGCGACGATCGCCGGGATGCGGCCGATATTGCCGCGGTGGGTCACGCAATTGACGGTGAGCGCCAGGCCCAGCCGGACGGCCTCCTCCGCGATCCGGCGCTTGCGCGCGAACGCCCCCGGCCGGCGGGCGATGCGATCCGCCTCGCCCGGGTCGACGTCCTGGATCGAGACCTGGACGTGATCGAGGCCGGCCGCGACGAGCGCGGCGAGCCGCTGCTCGCCGAGGCCGACCGCCGACGTGATCAGGTTGGTATAGAGGCCGGCCGCCCGTGCGGCGGCGACGAGGTCGACGAGATCGGGACGGAGCGCCGGCTCGCCGCCCGACAGATGGAGCTGGAGAACACCGAGCGCCGCAGCCTCGTGAAAGACCCGGCGCCAGGTCGCGGTGTCGAGCTCGTCGGCGCGCGGCTCGAGCGCGAGCGGGTTGGAGCAGTAGGGACAGCCGAGCGGACAGCGATGCGTCAGCTCGGCGAGCAGCCCCAGCGGCGGCGGCAGCGCATCCACGTCACAGATCCACGAGGTGCTTGTCGGCGAGCGCCCGGAGCAGCGTCGCGACATCGCCCGCGACCCTTTCGCGCGGGGCCTGATAGAGGCTCGCGAGGGCGTCGACGAGCTCGGTCATGGTCGCACTGCCGTCGCAACGCCCGAGGATGTCGGCGGCGACGTGGTCGAGCTTCAGAATCCGCTCGGGCGCGAGCAGCACCGGGCCCCCATGCGCCGCGCTGCTCGTCAGCCGGACCCCGCGGGCGAGCCGCGGCCGCGCATCCGCCGGGACCGTGTCCTCCTCCATCATGTCGCCTCCGGGACGACGGGAGCGACCGTGTCACGAGCCTCCGGCACGAAGGCGCCGGGCGGGATGTGGCCCGGCGTCACATAGGCCGCATAGAGCGCGTCGAGCATCGACCACAGCACCTCGCACTTGAACACCAGCGCGTCCTGGACCTGCCGCTGCAGAACCGCCGTCGTCGCGTGCGCCTTGACGTAGCGAAGCGCGAACGCGCTGTCGCGCGACGCCTGCGGCGGCCGCGCCTGGAAATAGGCGAGCGTCTCCGGCGTCACGAAATCATAGTGCTTCAGCATGCCGTCGATGCGCTCGCCGATGACGGCGGGCGAGAACAGCTCGGTGAGCGACGACGCGATCGCCTCCAGGAGCGACCGGCTGCGGACGAAATCCAGATAGGCGAGCGCCGCGAACCGGCTCGCCGGCAACGCCTGCGCTCGCGAGACGACGATCTCGCGCGCGAGGCCGAGGCCGTCGGTCAGCGTCAGCCAGCGGGCGAGACCGCCCTCGCCGCCTCGTCCATCGCCGCCCTCGCCCTCCTGGTTTTTGCTGCCGCCGTCGTGATCGGCGAGCCGGCTGCGCCAGGCCCGCCGCACCGCCGGGTCGTCGCAGCGGGCGATCAGGGCGGCGTCCTTGAGCGGGATCACGGCCTGGTAGCAGTAGCGGTTGAGCGCCCAGGCCTGGACCTGACCGCGACTGCAACGGCCGCCGTGCAGCAACCGGTGGAAGGGGTGGCGGTCGTGATAACGACGCGCG
>NZ_JBEOMB010000198.1:0-5895 GCF_046000175.1 Rhodoplanes sp. SY1 | reverse complement strand
CCGAAGGCGCGAACCCGGAATCCAACGGCAAACTCGGCATTCTGGGTTGGATTCCGGGTTCGGCGCTGCGCGCCGCCCCGGAATGACAGAATAATGCACAGCCCTCGCCTGAGCGGAGCACGACGGAGGAGGACTTCGGACCTTGCCTCGGCGGCTATGGGGGTCGGGCCGGGCCGTGACGATGAGGGTCGTCGTCGGGATTGCCCACCCGTCGAGGCGCCGCGCCTCTCGCGGGCGCTCATGAATCGAATGCACCAATACCGGCAATAATGTCATTTGATTGCGCAAGCGTCCGGAGCCATGGTCGCGCCTGCGGTTCGGACTGCCTCTCCTGATCGGCGGCCCCCGCGTCACTGCCCCGGACCGGGCATCCCCGCCGCCCGGTCCGGTCGGCAGCCCTGCCAAGAGGCCGGCCATGAGCCCCATCCCGACGATTCCCCCGCCGCACCCCGATCCGCACACGCCGGCCTTCGCCTTGCCGCCGCTCGCCTGCGACACGCACTGCCACGTGTTCGGCCCGGACGCGAAGTACCCCTACGTCGCCGACCGGCCCTACACGCCGCCCGACGCGCCGCTCGCCAAGCTGCAATGGCTGCAGGAGCGCATGGGCATCGGCCGCGCCGTGCTGGTGAACGCCACACCGCACGGCCGCGACAACCTGGTGGTGACCGACGCCATCGCGGCGAGCGGCGGCCGCTACAAGGGTGTCGCCAATGTCGACGCCAGCTTCTCGGACGCCGAGATCGCCAAGCTCTCCGCCGCCGGCATCGTCGGCTGCCGCTTCACCTTCCTGGCCCGGCTCGGCGGCCGGCCGGATCTCGCGACCTTCGAGACCGTGGTGAAGCGCATCGCGCCGCACGGCTGGCACGTCGATCTCTACCTGCCGGCCAAGGAGCTCGAGACCTTCGCCCCCGTGCTCGACGCCCTGCCGATCACCTACGTGATCGACCACATCGGCGTGGTCGACGCCAAGCTCGGCGTCGAGCAGGCCGCCTTCCGGGCTCTGGTCGCGCGTTACGAGCGCGACCCGAAGTGCTGGATCAAGCTGACCGGCGCCGAGCGCGTCTCGTCGTCCGGTGCGCCCTATCACGACGTCGTTCCCTTCGCGAAGCGCCTGATCGAGGTCGATCCGGACCGCCTGCTGTGGGGCACCGACTGGCCGCATCCCAACGTGCCGGCGATGCCCGACGACGGCGATCTCGTCGATCTGATCCCCCTCTACGCTCCCGATCCGGTCGTGCGGCAGAAGCTCCTGGTCGACAATCCGGCCCGCCTGTTCGGCTTCCCCGCCTGACCGTCCTCCGACGGAAAGGACCCGACATGAACAACGACAAGATCGGCGGACCGAGCCGCCGCACGCTTCTGCACGTCGCCGCCGGCGGCCTCGTGGCCTCCGTGGCCGCCCCCTTCGTCGTCTCGTCCGCGGCCTGGGCGCAGGCCAAGTATCCGGCCCGGCCGATCAAGGTGGTGGTGCCGTTCGGCGCCGGCGGCGTCGCCGACATCACGGTGCGCATCGTCACCGAGCGGCTCGGCGAGAAGATCGGCGGCCGCTTCGTGATCGAGAACGCGCCCGGCGCCGGCGGCTCGCTCGCCGCGACCCGCGTCGCCTCGTCGGCGGCCGACGGCTACACGCTGGCGCTGTTCTCCAACGGCACCGCCGTGTCGGTCGGCCTGTTCAAGCAGCTGCCGTTCGATCCGGTGAACGGCTTCGTGCCGATCTCGACGCTCGGCCTGTTCGACTTCGTCCTCGCGACCAACAAGCAGACCGGCTACGCCAAGCTCGCCGATCTGATCGACGACGCCAAGAAGCGGCCCGGCGCGCTCAACATCGCGACCGTGATCGCCGGCTCGACCCAGAACCTGTCGGGCGTGCTGTTCAACACGGAAGCCGGCATCAAGACCGAGATCGTCGTCTACCGCACCACGCCGGACGCGCTCGTCTCGGTGCTGCGCAACGACGCCCAGCTCGTCATCGACTCCTACGCCTCGCTGAAGGGCTCGATCGAGGACGGGAACCTCGTCGCGCTCGCCACCTCGGGCGCCAAGCAGTCGCCGGTGCTGCCCAAGGTGCCGCCGGTCGCCGCGACCGTGCGGGGCTTCGACGCCACCTCGTGGAACGCGCTGTTCGCCAAGTCCGGCACGCCCGAGGAGGTCGTCCGCATGCTCAATGCGGGCCTGCAGGAGGTGCTGGTCGAGGACGAGGTGAAGAAGAAGCTCCTCGAGCTCGGCATCGTCGCCTCGGCGTCGACCCCGGCCGATCTGTCGGCGCGCCTGACCAGCGACATCAAGCGCTGGTCCGCCGTCATCGACAAGGCCGGCATCCAGAAGCAGTAATGACGACGATCGTTCCGGAGCGTTCGTGCCGGGACGATCCACACGGTCATGGCCGGGCTCGTCCCGGCCATCCACGTCTTCGGCGGAACGACTGATCGAAGCGCGTGGATGCCCGGCCCAGGGCCGGGCATGACGAAGCAGAGTATCGGGCAGCGGAACGCTGTCGGGATTTCAAGCTCGGACAAGCTCGGAAGAGGTCCCCATGAGCAAGACTGGTCTGGTCGTCACCGCCCATCCGGGCGATTTCGTCTGGCGCGCCGGCGGCGCCATCGCGCTGCACGCCAAGAAGGGCTACCGGATGAAGATCGTCTGCCTCGCCTATGGCGAGCGCGGCGAGAGCCAGTTCGCCTGGAAGCAGGCCGGCATGACGATGGACAAGGTGAAGGCCGGCCGCAAGGACGAGGCCGAGCGCGCCGCCGCGATGCTCGGCGCCGAGATCGAGTTCTTCGACGCCGGCGACTATCCGCTGCATCTCACCGAACAGCATCTCGTTCCTGTTCGAGCCGCACCAGCCGGAGATGTGCAACTTCAAGCCGCAGGTGATCCTCAACATCGACGAGGTGTGGGAGATCAAGCGCAAGACCTTCGAGATCCTCGCCGCGCAGAAGCATCTGTGGGCCTATTACGAGCGCGTGGCGCTGCAGCGCGGCGTGCAGGGCGGCCGCAACACCGGCAAGCCGATGACCTACGGCGAGGCCTATCAGCGCCTGTTCCCGATGGCCCTGGAGGAGCTGGCATGACCGCCGGAGTCTGCGTCCGCACCATCGAGCGCGCGTCGCCCGAGACCATCGCGGCGCTGGCCGAGCACGGCGTCGCCACCGTCCACGAGGCGCAGGGCCGGCTCGGCCTGATGAAGCCCTACATGCGGCCGATCTTCCCGGGCGCTCAGGTGGCCGGCAGCGCCGTCACGGTGCTGGCCCAGCCGGGCGACAACTGGATGATCCACGTCGCCATCGAGCAGCTCCGCAAGGGCGACGTGCTGGTGGTCGGCGTCACGGCCGACAACACCGACGGCATGTTCGGCGACCTGCTCGCCACCTCGCTGAAGGCGCGCGGCGGCGTCTGCCTCGTCATCGACGCCGGCGTCCGCGACGTGAAGACGCTCACCGAGATGAACTTCCCGGTGTGGTCGCGCGCCGTCTCGGCGAAGGGCACGGTCAAGGCGACGCTCGGCTCGGTCAACGTGCCGGTGGTCTGCGCCGGCGCGCTGGTCAATCCCGGCGACGTGATCGTCGCCGACGACGACGGCGTCGTCGTGGTGCCGCGTCGGGACGCCGACACGGTCGCGGCGGCGGCGGCGAAGCGCGTCGCCGCCGAGGAGGAGAAGCGCGCGCGGCTCGCCGCGGGCGAGCTCGGCATCGACATGTACAAGATGCGCGAGCCGCTGCTGAAAGCCGGCTTCCGCTGGGTGGACAGCCTCGACGAGGTGTGAGACGGAGTCGGTCCCGGTCATCATCAAGAAAAAGGGAACGACATGGATCTCGGTCTCGCGGGTAAGACCGCCCTGGTGCTCGGCGCCGGCGGTGGTCTCGGCGGCGCCATCGCGACGGCGCTCGCCGCGGAGGGCGCACGCGTCGCGGTCGGCGACATCGACGGCGACGCGGCGCGCCGCACGGCGGCGGCGATCGAGCAGGCCGGCGGCAGCGCGCTGCCGCTGACCTGGGATCTCGCCGACCTCGCTTCGATCGAGACCCACGTATCGGCCATCGAAACGGCGCTCGGGCCCGTGGACGTGCTGGTCAACAACACCGGCGGCCCGCCCCCGACGCCGGCCACCGGCCAGGACCCGGCGCTGTGGTCGAAGCACTTCCAGTCCATGGTGCTGTCCGTGATCGCGCTCACCGATCGTGTCCTGCCGCAGATGCGGGCGAAAAAGTTCGGCCGGGTGATCACCTCGACCTCCTCGGGCGTGATCGCGCCGATCCCCAATCTCGCGGTGTCGAACGCGCTGCGCCTGACGCTGGTCGGCTGGTCGAAGACGCTGGCCCGCGAGGTCGGCCGTGACGGGGTCACGGTCAACATCGTGCTGCCCGGCCGCATCGCGACGCCGCGCATCAAGTTTCTCGACGAGCAGAAGGCGAAGCGCGAGAACCGGTCGGTCGAGGACGTGTCGGCCGAGAGCACGGCGTCGATTCCGGTCGGCCGCTACGGCGACCCGAAGGAGTACGGCGACGTCGTCGCCTTCCTGGCCTCGACCCGCGCCTCCTACGTCACCGGCTCGGTGATCCGCGTCGACGGCGGCTTCATCCCCAGCATCTGATCAGGTCGACAGGCCTCGTGTCTCGGGCGCGGCGCAATGCGCCGCGAACCGGGACCCAGGGGCGTCGGACGAGGCTTCTGCCGTGCGGCCCCTGGGCCCCGGCTCTGCGGCGCATCAGGCCTGCGGCCTGCCGCGCCTTGTCCGGGGCACGCGGCCGAGCTCCGAGGCCGTCGTTTCATCCCGCGACGCGTGAGATCCGATCTTTCCCGCCGTGGAGAGGTCAAAAAGAAGCGGCGCGACATCGCTGTCGCGCCGCCTGATCAGGCCGAAGCCGTCACGCATCTCACCGCGGCGGCTGCGGCTGGGCCTCGCCGGTCAGCAGCGGCGTGATGCGGCGGACCGTGACGCGGCGGTTCTCGCGCAGCGGTCCGTCGGTCGGCACCTTCATGTACTGCTCGCCGTAGCCCTGGGTCGTGAGGTTCTCGGCCGGCACCCCGAACTGCTGGGTGAGCACCAGCGCGACCGACTCGGCGCGCCGGTCCGACAGCGACAGGTTGTCGACGTCGGAGCCGACCGCGTCGGTGTGGCCCTCGATCAGGAACACCTCCTGCGGGTTCGCCTGGATGGCGCGATTGAGTCCGTCGGCGATGCCGGCGAGCTTCTGCACCTGCGCCGGATCCAGCTCCCACGAGCCGGACTCGAACGTCACCGTGTCGAGGTCGACGCGCGGCATGTGATCACGCAGCGGCGCGTTGTAGCGGATCTCGTCGAGCGTGTAGGGCCGCTCGATCGCCACCACGGGCGGCGCCGTCAGGGTCTCGTAGAGCAGCGCCGGGTCGGCCCGCTCGGTCTCGACGATGTAGCGCTCACGCGGGATGCGCACCTCGGGCGGCGGCATGTTCAGCATGAACGCGCCGACCCCGAGCCCGACCGCGGCGCCGATCGCCATTCCGGTGCCGAAGCCGGGGCGGCGCCGGTCGGGCGGCGGGCCACCCGGACCCCAGCCGCGCCGGTTGTCGATCAGCACGTATTCGCGGCCGTCCGGCAGCACGCGGGTGCGCCGGATCAGATAGCCGTTCTCGTCCGTCACGGTGACGATGCGGTCGCCGCTCGGGCGCACCACGACGGTGACGTTCTCGTTGCCGCGCCGCTCCACCCGCACGTCGCGGGCGCCGTAGCGGAAGCGGTCGAGCTCGTTGTGCCGGATGATCGTCGTGTTGCCTTCACGAATGATGGTCCGGTCGGGCTCGCGGATGATCGTGGTGTCGCCCTGGCGCATCTCGCGGCGCTCACCGCGCAGCTCGTCCATGCGGCGCAGCGGCTGGCCCTGCGCCGACTGCGGCGCCATCCCGGCGCCGGCG
>NZ_JBEOMB010000197.1:0-2690 GCF_046000175.1 Rhodoplanes sp. SY1 | reverse complement strand
TGTTCAGCGCCGCGTGCCGGGCGGTCGCCTATTTCGACGACGGCGATCCGGCCGGGCGGCCCGAGGCGGTCGACCGGATGCCGGCGGTTCCGAGCGTGATGGGGCCGCTGGCGCGCGGCGGCAGCAACTGCCATCGCCGCGTCTATGTCGCCACCGCGGACGGGCGCTTGATCGCGCTCGACGCGGTCGGCGGCTTCGTCTGCCGCGACTTCGGCGAGAGCGGCACCGTCGACCTCACCGAAGGCATGGGCCTGCGCGAGGCCGGCTTCGCCTCCAACACCTCGGGCGCGACGGTCGCCGGCGGGCTGCTGATCGTCGGCCAGCAGGTCAGCGACAACCAGCGCCGCGACGCGCCCTCCGGTGTGGTGCGCGCCTACGACGCGTGAACGGGCGCGCTGCGCTGGGCCTGGGACGCGCTGCGCCCCGACCCGCAGGCGCCGCTGGCGCCGGGCGAGATCTATCCGCGCGGCACGCCCAATGTCTGGAACGTCGTCTCGGCCGACGAGTCGCTCGGCCTCGCGTTCCTCGGCACCGGCAATGCGGGCGCCGATCACTGGGGCGGCAACCGCACCGCCGAGGAGGACCGCTTCACGGCGGCCGTCGTCGCGGTCGATCTCGCGACCGGCGCCACACGCTGGTCGTTCACCACGGTCGAGCACGACCTCTGGGACTACGACATCGGCGCCCAGCCGATGCTGGTCGACGTGCCGGTCGACGGCGCGATGCGTCGCGCCGTGCTCCAGGGCACCAAGGGCGGCGACCTGTTCCTGCTCGACGCCGCGACGGGCGAGCCGCTGCGTCAGGTCCTCCACCAGGCGGTGCCGCAGGAAGGCAAGCTGCCCGGCGAGCGCCTCTCGCCGACGCAGCCGCGCTCGGTGTTTTACCCCAATCTCGGTGGCGTGCCGGGGCCGACGCCGGAGCGGATCGACGGCCGCCACATCTGGGGCCTCACGCCGATCGATGCCGCGCTGTGCCGCATCGGCTTCCACTCCCGCCGCTACGACGGCATGTTCACGCCGCCGACCATCGCGGCGACCGGCATGGTGCTGCTGCCCGGCACGGTCGGCGGCATGAACTGGGGCGGGCTCGGCTTCGATCCGGTGCGCCGCGTGGTCGTCGCCAACTATTCGCGGCTGCCGAACATCGTCGACATGACGCCGCGCGCCGAGGTCCAGGACCGGCCGGTGGGCTCCGGCGGGGCGCGGCCGGACCAGCCGATCGCGCCGCATTCGGGCACGCCGTTCGGCGTGAACCGCCCGATGTGGCTGTCGATCCTCAACGTCCCCTGCCTGGCGCCGCCGTGGGGCTTCATCGCCGCCACCAACATCGATACGGGCGAGCTCGTCTGGTCGAAGCCGCTCGGTACCGGTTTCGATGCCGGGCCGCTGGGCATCCCGACGCGCGTCAAGATCACCATGGGCACGGCAAATCTCGGCGGCCCGCTGATGACGGCGGGCGGGCTGACCTTCATCGCCGCTGCCCAGGACAATTTCCTGCGCGCCTTCGAGACCGCGACCGGCCGCCTGCTGTGGGAGGCCCGGCTGCCGGCCGGCGGCCAGGCCGGCGTGATGAGCTACGAGCACGACGGGCGGCAATACATCGCCATCACGGCGACCGGACACGCGCGCTTCGAGACGACCCAGGGCGACTATCTGAAGGTCTACGCGCTCGACGACGGAAAGCCCGACCTCGCCGGCGCGCCGCCGCGTGAGCGCAGCCCCGGCGGCGCGCCGGAGCGGGAGAACGAGGGGCCGTGATCGAGCGACCCGGCGATCGACCGCGGCACTGTGAGCAGGTCGATCCGCGCCGGAGCAAACCCGGCACCGGAACCCGGGTCGGGGTTTCGTTGTTGCGATTCGATCGCTCCCCAGACCGGCTTCGGCCGCATCCACCAGGAAAGGATCATGATCATGGCTTCCAAGACGGCCTGGACGACGCCGCGTTTCGTCGAGATCTGCATCGGGCTCGAGATCAACGGCTATCTGCCGCCCGAAATCTGAGCGAAGGCGTGCCAGGGCTGACCGCGATCGTGCTCGGCTCGGCCGCGGGCGGCGGCGTGCCGCAGTGGAACTGCCGTTGCCGCATCTGCGCGGCGGCCCGTGAGGGCCGCGTGCGGCCGCGTACGCAGACCTCGGTCGCGGTGACGGCGGACGGCGACGCGTGGATTCTGCTCAACGCCTCGCCGGATCTGCGCGCGCAAATTCTCGCGACGCCGGCGCTCGCGCCGCGCGACATCGCCGTCCCGCGTGACAGCCCGATCGCCGCCGTGGTCCTGACCGGTGCCGAGATCGACCAGATGGCAGGCCTTCTCCACCTGCGCGAGGGGCACGGCTTCGACCTGTTCGCCGATGCCACGACGCTCGCCGCGCTCGGCGCCAACCCGATGTTCGATGCGCTCCCGGCCGAGCGCGTGGCGCGCCGTGTCCTGCCGGCGTCCGGGCGCGTCGCCGGCCCGGGCGGCCTGGTGATCGAGAGCTTTCCGGTTCCGGGCAAGCGGCCGCTCTACCTCGAGGGCGGCGCCGCGGACACGACCTCGGACGTGATCGGCGTGATCACGTCGGCGCATGGCCGCGGCCTCGCCTTCGTCCCCGAGATCGCCGCGATGACGCCGATCGTCCGGGAGGCGCTGGCGGCGGCCGACGTGGTTCTGTTCGACGGCACCGTGTTCACGGACGACGAGATGATCACGA
>NZ_JBEOMB010000196.1:0-2255 GCF_046000175.1 Rhodoplanes sp. SY1 | reverse complement strand
TTTCGTACCCACTCGCCGGGGGCCGCGGGATTTCTGCTTGCGTTGTCCGGGGCGGAGGGTCAGGCGGCGAGCGACTTCGGGGCCGGCGTCCAGTTCCAGGGAAGCAGCGCGGCCAGATCTCGGATTGCGTGATCGTTGATGCGGGCGAGGACGTCGGCTAGCCAGGCCTGCGGATCGACGTCGTTCAGGCGGGCGGTCTGGATCAGGGTGTACATCAGCGCGGCGCGTTCGCCGCCGCGGTCGGAGCCGGCGAACAGCCACGACTTCCGGCCGAGCGCGATGCCACGCAGGGCGCGTTCCGCGGCGTTGTTCGTCAGGCAGATTCGCCCGTCGTCGAGGAACCGCGTGAAGGCGGCCCAACGCTTCAGCATGTAGTCCATCGCCTTGGCGACGTCGGAGTGGCGCGACAGGCGGACCCGCTCGGCCCGCATCCAGATCTCGAGGTCGGCGACGAGAGGAGCGGCTCGCTCACGACGCAGGGCGAGGCGCTCGGCCGCCGGCGAACCGTTGATCTCGCGCTCGACGTCAAAGATCGCATCGATGCGCGTTACAGCTTCGAGGGCCAATGGCGCGACGGCAGATGGCTTCGCCCGAGCCTTCGTCGTCACGTCGGCCAGCACGAAGAACTTGCGGCGTGCGTGTGACCAACACGCGGCTTCCACGAGCGGCGTCGGCTTGCGACCGGCCTCGTAGAGCCGGTTAAATCCGGCATAGGCGTCGGCCTGGAGGATCCCGCCATAGCCGTGCAGGTGGCGCTCGGGATGATCGCCGGTGCGGTCGCGCGAGTAGAAGAACACGGCGGCCGGCGGATCGTGCCCGCCGAACGGGCGATCGTCGCGCACATAGACCCAGGCCCGGCCGGTGTCGGTCTTGCCCTTCGCCAGAACCGGCACCGGCGTGTCGTCGCCGTGCACGCGGTCGCCGGCGAACACATGGGTTCTGATCAGATCGTAGAGCGGGCGCAGCAACGTGGCGCAGCCGCCGACCAGGTCGGCGAGCGTCGACAGGCTCAGATCGACGCCCTCCCGTGCATAGCGCTCGGCCTGACGGTTCAGCGGCTGGTGCTGCCCGTACTTCTCGAACACGATCATGGCGAGCAGGCTCGGCCCGGCGAAGCCGCGCGGCAGCACGTGGAACGGCGCCGGCGCCTGACTGATCTTCTCGCAATCGCGGCACGTGAACTTCTCCCGCACGATCTGCACGACCTTCCAGCGTCGCGGCACCGACTCCAGCGTCTCGATGACGTCCTCGCCCAGCTTGGCGAGCCGTCCGGAGCCGCAGCAGGTGCATGTGGTCGGGCCCGGCACCACGATCCGCTCGCGCGGCAGATGCGCCGGGAACGGGTTGCGGGACGGCGTCTTGCGGGTGTGCGGCCGAACCGGCGTCTCGCCCGCCGCCGCGCTCACCGTCGCGGCCGCGAGCTCGTCCTCTGCCGCAGCGGCCTCGAGCTCCTCGAGCTGGAGCTCCATCTGATCGAGGAGGCGGGCCTTGCGTTCGCTGCGCTGGCCGTAGAGCTCGCGCCGCATCTTCTCGATGGCGAGCCGAAGATGGGCGATCAGCGCCTCCGCGCTCGACACCTCGGCGCGAGCCCGGGCCAGCTCGGCGTCGCGCGCGAGCACGAGGCGCTTCAGCGTCTCGACGTCGTCGGGCAAGGGCGAATCAGCGGGGCGCATCACCCGCTGATCGAATCACACCCGGATGCCTTTGTGAGCCCCGGACGAGGCGCCGCGTCACCCCGCCGCGTCGGGGCGCCACGTGTACTGGGGCGCACGCCAGTCGATCCCGGACAACAGGTAGCCGAGTTGTGCCGCCGAGATCGCCACGGTCCCGTCCGCCGGCGACGGCCACAGGAACCGGCCGCGTTCGAGCCGCTTCGCGAACAGGCAGAAGCCCTGGCCGTCGTGCCACAGGATCTTGATCAGTCCACCGCTGCGCCCACGGAAGACGAACAGATGACCGCTGTGTGGGTCCCGCCGCAGAGTCTCCTGGACCTGCAGCGCCAGACCGTTGAAGCCCTTCCGCATGTCGGTGTGGCCCGTCGCCAGCCAAACCCGCGCGCCATTCGGGATCGGGAGCGTCATCGGGGCCGCTCCAACACGTCCAGAACTCGCGCGAGCGCGGCAGCATCCACGTCCCGATCGACCCGCACCAACAGACCCCGGCCCAGATCGATCTCGATGACCCCGCCGCGCGTCGTCGTCGGCTGACACCGTGCCTCTGTCGCCGCGGTCGTGCCGTTCGCCTCGGAGCGACCG
>NZ_JBEOMB010000195.1:0-29442 GCF_046000175.1 Rhodoplanes sp. SY1 | reverse complement strand
CGGTGGGCGGGCGACCGTCGCTCACCGACCGCGGCCTGAAGGGATTTCGGGACGTCGTCGCCGAGGCCGAGAGCCTGGGCGAGGCGACCGCCAGCGCCTCCAAGACGGCCCGCGAGGTGTTCGCCGCCACGGCGCCGACTCGCGACGGCGCCCGCATCGAGCCGCATGTCGAGCCGGAGGGCCTGCGCCCGCCGCCCGGCCGCCGCCCGCCGCCGCTCGCCCGCGATTCTGCGCCCGGACGGGATGGGGCACCGGGTCGCGACCCGTCCCAGCCGCGCGAGCCACCACCGCTCACGCGGGACAATCCGCCGTTCACCCGCGAGCCGCCGCGCCGCTCGCCGCTCGCCCGCGACGCCGGACCGGATGCGAATCGCGAGGCGGGCCGCGACCCCGGCCGCGAGCCGGCGGGGCGCGACACGGCGCGTCCGCCCGAAGCACGCGGCGAGGCGCGCGGCGAGCCGGCCGACGCCGATTTCGGCGCCCGCGGCGGCGTGCGGCCCTATCTCGACGACCACGACTATCGCGAGTCCGGCGGCGGGCGCCCGTTTCCGCTGCAGCCCGAGGCGCTGCCGGCGCGCACCGGCGACGATCTCGGCGGTCCGATCAAGACGCCGCTCGGCGGCAAGCTCCTCAAGGGCGCGCTCGCGGGGCTCGCTTTGCTGGTCGTCGTCGGCCTCGGCTGGTGGCTGTGGCCGAGCGTGGCGGGCCTCTTCGGCTCCTCCGAGCAGGTCGCCACCTCGCCCGCCCCGAGCGCGCCGGCCGAGCCGAACCGCTCCGGCAAGATCACCGACCGGGTCGGATCGCAGCCGGCGCCGGGCGCCGGCTTGCGGCCCCAGCAGGCGCAGCCGGCGGTCGCCCAGCGCGTCGTCCTCTACGAGGAGGACCCGGCCGATCCGGGCGGCAAGCGCTATGTCGGCACCGCCGTGTGGCGCACCGAGACGATCGTCGCCGCCCCCGGCCAGGCGCCCGACATGGTGGTGCGGGCCGACATCGAGATCCCCGAGCGCAACACCTCGGTGCGCTTCTCGCTGCGCCGGAACACCGACCGCTCGCTGCCGGCGAGCCACACCATCGAGGTCATGTTCACGCTGCCGCCCGACTTTCCCAACGGCGGCATCTCCAACATCCCCGGCATCCTGATGAAGCAGGCCGAGCAGACGCGCGGCGTCCCGCTCGCCGGCCTCGCCGTCAAGGTGACGACCAACTTCTTCCTGATCGGCCTGTCGTCGAGCGAGACCGACATGCAGCGCAACATCCAGCTCCTCAAGGAGCGGGCGTGGTTCGACGTGCCGATCGTCTACGGCAACAACCGCCGCGCCATCATGGCGATCGAGAAGGGCACCCCGGGCGAGCGCGCGTTCGCGGAGGCCTTCGCGGCCTGGGGGGAGTGAAGGCAGGGCGCGCCACGTGAGGTGCCCGAGGTGGCGCGGGCGGCACGCCCGGCCTCTCGCCTCGTCCTGAGGAGCCGCCGAAGGCGGCGTCTCGAAGGACGCCGGCCCGACCGCGCATCGATCTCGCAAGGTCCGGCTTCGGCCGACACACGTCGGCCACATGGTTCGAGACGGCCGCTGCGCGGCCTCCTCACCATGAGGGCGACGTCACGAGGTTCGCATTCGCCGTTCAATCCAGCGCGATGCCGGCGGCCGTGATCACCTCGGCCCAGCGGGCCCGGTCGGTCTCGACGAGCTTTTTCAGCACCTCGGGCGGGCCGCCCATCGGGGTCTGGCCCTGCGTCTCCATCGCCTTGAGGACGTCGGGTCGCTTCAGCACCTCGTTGGCGCGGGTGTTGAGCGTCTTCACCAGGTCGGCCGGCGTTCCGGCCGGGGCGAACATGGCCCACCAGTTGTCGACGTCGACGTCCTTGATGCCCTGCTCGGCGAAGGTGGCGAGGTCCGGGGCGATCGGGTTGCGCGCGCTGCCCATCAGGGCGAGCACGTCGACGCGGCCCTGCTTGGCGAGCTCGAGCGCGGCGTTGACCTGCATGAACATCGCCGAGATGTGACCGCCGGCGAGGTCGGTCACGGCCGGTGCCAGCCCGCGATAGGGCACGTGGACGAGCTCGATGCCGGCGCGCCGGCGGAACAGCTCCATGCAGAGGTGATGCGGGGTGCCGATGCCGGGCGAGCCGTAGTTGATCGGGTCCTTGGCGGCCTTCGCCTTGGCGACGAAGGCGGCGAGCGTCCTGGTCCCGAGCCCGGCGTTGACGACCAGCGCGAAGTTCGCCGTCACCAGCGCGGCGACCGGCTCGAAGCTCTTCACCGGGTCGTATTGCAGCGACTTGAACAGGCTCGGATTCATCACGATCGTGTTGGCCGTGACGAGGAGCGTGGTGCCGTCCGGCGTCGCGCGGGCGACGCTGAGCGTGCCGAGATTGCCGCTGGCGCCGACCCGGTTCTCGACGATCATGGTGCGGGCCATCGCCTTGTGCAGATGCTCGGTGAGCAGTCGGGCGAACAGATCCGGGGCGCTGCCCGCCGTGTAGGGCACCACCACCGTGATGGTGGGACCACCCTGCGCCGCGGCCGGCGCGCCCAGTCCGGCCAGGGCCAGGCCCGAAAGGGCGAGGCTGTTGAAGCGGCGTCGCGAGAATTGGGTCATGGCGGGTGTCCTTCTTCAGGGAGCGATGTCGCGCCGGCGCGCGACGTGATCAGGTCGTGCGGGTCGTTGCAGCGGTGATGCCGTAGAGCCGGGCGGCGTTGCCGGCGAGAATCGCGGATTTCTCGGCGTCGGTCAGGACCTCGGACGATGTGATGAACTCGGTCGGCCGCGGATCGCCGACCGGATAGTCGGAGCCGAGCAGCACGCGATCCGGGCCCACCGTCTCGATCAGGATCTCCAGCGCGCGCGGATCGTAGACGCAGGAATCGTAGTGCAGCATGCGCAGATAGTCGGTCGGCGGCTTCGTCATGTTCCGGCGGGTGGCCGGCTTCTCGACATAGTTGCGCATCACCCGCCCCGTGTAGAACGGCATGTAGCCGCCGCCGTGCGAGATGCAGATGCGCAAGGCCGGAAAGGCGTCGAGCACACCCTCGTAGAACAGCGAGGCGATCGCGAAGGTCTCCTCGATCGACTGGCCGAGGCTGTTCCACATCAGATAGGGGGCGAGCCGCGGATCCGGATTACCGGCCGGATGCACGTAGACGACGGCGCCGAGCGCCTCCGCCGTCGCCCAGAACGGCCGCAGCGACGGATCGCCGATCTCCTTGTCGCGCACCCGCGACGAGATCTGAACGCCCTTCAGGCCGAGGTCGCCGACGCAGCGCTCCAGCTCGGCGACGGCGAGATCGGTCGCGTGCAGCGGCACGCCGCCGAGGCCGGCGAAGCGGTCCGGCGCGGCGCGGACGATCGCCGCGATCGCGTCGTTGTTGCGCCGCTCGATCGCGAGGCTTTCCTGCGGCTCGGCGAAGTAGCTGCACTGATGAACGAGGCTCGCGCTCAGAACCTGCACGGCGACGCCGGTACGGTCCATCACGGCGAGGCGCTCCTCGACGCCGGCCATGCGGCGCGCGACGTCGTCGTTGCGGGCGATGATCGCGGCCTTCTGGTCCGGCGAGAGCGAGGGGTCAGCTTCGGCGCGCGCAAACAGGCTGTGCGGCTTGGTCACCGCATAGACGGACGGCACGATGACATGCGCATGCACGTCGATCGCGTAGGGCCGCGAGGCGGGGGGCGGTGAGGGGTCTGTCATGTCTGCCAGAAGGGTCCTGCGGTGAGGCCGGGGATCACGAAGAGTGCCCGACGAGTCTAGGCGCGAGCGGACGCGCCGCTCAAGCCGGACGCGACGGGACTAGACCTTCCGCGGGCGCATGCGCGCGCGTTTCACGCAGCGCGATGGCTAGCGGCTCTCGGAGAGCGCTGAAAAGACCTGCGGTGCAGGAACTTCCGGCAATGCAGCAGAGAGGTGGCCGCGACCCGACGGCGGCGCGGTATAAGCGGCGCCAATGGCGAGCGAACAAATCACTATTTTACGCGGCGCCGGCGCCTGCCTAGCCTGGTTCGCGGAGCGGTGTGCGCGCGCCGAGGAGGGCGCTCGGAACGGTGCCCGCTGACGCCGCTCCACACTCCGCTCATTCCCGCGGAAGCGGGAATCCAGCGCCACACGTCGTGACGCTCTGGGTCCCCGCCTTCGCGGGGACGAGCGGATGTCGTGTTCAATATACAAAGCTTTCGATTGCTCTTACGGCACGCTCGCGCGCCGCCACTCACGAGCAGCCGATCACCTTGAACTCGACGCGGCGGTCGAGCGCGTCGGTGGCGTCGTCGCGCCCGGTGCCGACGATGGTCTCGCGGGAGCCTGCACCGCGTGCGAGGAGCCGGGTGCCGAGGCCGCGCGAGGCGCCGTCGAGGCGGCCCCGGATGGTCTCGGCCCGCAAGGCGGACAGCCGGTCGTTGACGGCGGCCGGACCCGTCGGGCTCGAATGGCCGACGATCTCCAGGCAGGCGTCGCCGGCGGCGGCGCGGGCCGCGATCCGCGACAGCCACATCGGATAGGCGCGCGCCTCGCGGCCGCGGACGAACTCCGGCGTGCCGGGACGGAACAGGATTTTTACCGCGAGATCGCGCTGGCGCAGGCCGTGGTCGACCAGCCGCGCGAAGGCCTCCTCGGCGTCGGTCCGGCGGCCGAGCCGGTCGAGCGTGACATAGAGGCCGTTGAGCACACGCAGCTGCTCGCCGTCCGGCAGGGCGGCGGCGCGGCGATAGAGCGCCAGCGCCTCCTTGTAACGCTTCGCCGCATAGGCGGCGTTCGCCTGCGACACGAGGGCGGCGACCGGAAGCTGCGCCACATAGGCGGGGCGCAGCGCCTCGCCCGGCTTGCTCTCGGCGCAGCTCTCCAGATAGGCGGCCGTCGCGGCGTCGCGCCGCCAGGCCGGGCTGTCGGCCTCGGCGGCGAGCGGCGAGGCGTTCACGTCGGAGGCGACGGCCGGGGCCTGCGCCTTGGCGACCACCTGATTGGTGCCGGTGTCGGCGAGCGTGAACCAGACCCGGTAGGCGTCGGGCGACTGCGCGCCCGCGGCCTGCCCGCCGCCCTGTTCGGAATTTTGGACCGCCGACAGCGTGCCGATCAGGAGCAGCGGCTTGCGCGACAGCGCCTCCGGCGTGAACGGCACGATGCGGATGTGCGGATAGGCCTTGGCGATCTCGGCCGCGCGGCGTCCCGCCTCGGCGGCCGCCACGGTGTGCAGCCCGGTCTTGCCGTCGAGCAGCGGATCGACCACCACCTCCACCACGGACCCGTCCTTCGGCCGCTCGATCTTGTCGAGCAGGGCGCGCGTGATGGTCGTGACGGCGTCGCCCAGCCGCAGCGGCTTCGCGGCCGGCGCGGGCGCGGGCGCCTGGGCGTGCGAGGGTCCGCTGCCGCCCCAGATTACCGCCAGCGCCGCCGCAAGGGCGACGACCGCCGCCCGTCCGCACCTGTCCGTCATGTCCGTCCCCGATCTGAACCGTGCCGGATTGTCGTTCGGGCCCGGACAGCGGTCAAACCGCCGGGCCCTCGTGTGTAGTGACGGAGAAGGGGACGGGGTTCGAGAGCGCGGGTGTGGCGTGTCGGGGCCGCGGGCGATCAGCGCGGGTCTCGGCTCCGGACGCGGCGCCGGCCGAGCCTGCGATGTCCGGCCGCGTGCCGGGCGGCCTGCGAACGCGTGGCCTCAGAAGAAGTCGGTGAAGTTGAACAGCCACAGAAAGCCGCCCAGCAGGCCGACGGCGAGGATCGCGAGCGCGAGAAGGACGCGACGCTCGAGCGTCGCCGCGCCGGAGACGGTGAGAGCTGGTTCCATGGTTCCTGGTCCGGTGAGGCCGCGAGCCGCAGCGTCCGGACCGGTCGGATCGATCCGCCGGCCGACTCAGAAATCATCTTCGCTGAGCGCATGCGCACCGCTGCCGCCGCGCGCATAGGCCTTCACGGCGGCGGCCTGGATGCGGTCGCGATGGACGTCGAACGCCTGCAGCACGCTCGGCTCGTCCGTGGACATGCCGGGCTGGAGTCGTCGAAGAATGCCCTCCGCCACGAAGAACGCGGCTTCCATGGCCCTGTCGTGGGCCCAGAAGCCCACGGCGCGGCGGGTCGAGTCGTAGTAGCGGGAGTGGTTCGGGAAGCGCAGAGAGACCGTCATCCGACCGCTCCGTCGGACAGGACCGCGAAGTCCTTCAACACGTCGGCGATCAGGCGCTGCCGGCGCGGATCCAGTGCCGCCGATGTGGCGGCGAACAGAGTGAGCAGATAGTGTGCCTTCTCGGCCGCCTCCACCCAGTTCTGGGCAGGCGATGCGAGAAGGTGGGCCTCCAACGCCTGCTCCCGCTCGCGCAGAGCCTTCGCGTTCGCTTCGACGTCGGCGCGCAGCCGCCGCAGCTCGGTCGCCTGTTGAGCGATCATTCCACGGTGCTTGTCGAGCTCGACGGGTTGGTCGGTCATTCGGGTCTCCGGGAGATGGTTTGCCGCGGATGCGGGCCGCAGAAGTGCGCACTCGCCTCGACGGCATTCGTTTTCGATGACTCCTCCGCGACAAACGTTTGCGAGGACCGTCAGCGAAGAACCGCAGGCGGCGTCCGCGAGCCGGCATCCACGAATGTCGGATGTCGAGGCAACATCGGCGAATGCCGGGACACGATCGCCGGCCTCGTCGCCGGGCTCCGTCGATCGTGTGTCGCATTCCCGATCGAACGGCGGCGATGATCGCGTTCGCCGCCGCTCACGAAGCGTCCACCGGCGACTATGAACCTCGCCAGCTCCATAAGCGAGACAATTCGTCGTCTCCGATGTCGCAATCGCCCGCGCAGGCGCGTGACGCCGTTCGTCGTTGCGCGGTCGTGAGAATGCGTCTGTCGTGCAGAAGACGATCCCGTGAGAACGACACCCGTCCTGAAACAAAAGACGGCTCCTCGTAACAGAAACGTCGTCGTGAGAACGGTGCCGTGATAACATGGGTCCCAACGAGGTTGTTCGGAGTCGAAGCCGGCGGGAAGTCCATCGCCACCTTCGCCCTTTCGTTCGCTCCTTCGCTGCTGGAACATTTTCGCTCGCAGGGCGTTGGCTCTTTGCCCTCGGACATGACCGCGACGCTGACCCCCTTCGGGGGGCAGGAAGGATCCTTCATGACGACGTTCCTGCGAGTCGAGACGCCTGACACCGACTGCGTGACGATCGTATTCTGGAGCGAAGCGGGGATCACGCGCTGCCGCATGCTCGGTCCGACGAAGATGATCTTCGGGCAACCATTCGAGCTGCACGGGCCCGTCGCCGGCTCGGCCGCCGTCGCGCGGGCCCTCGAGGTCGGACGTCGGTTCGCGGACGATCTCGGCGTGTCGATTGTGATCGTCGATCCGGCCCGGCTCTGGAACGAGGAGTGGGGCACGCTCACCGAGCGCGACGAGCCGGGTCCGCTCCTGCCGAGCGAGACGATCGACTTGGTCAGAATTTGAGACGCGCGGTCGAAGTCCTCGCGGCGATGGTCGCCGCACCCGTCAGCGGTCTGGTCGCGCGGCCGCGCATCGGCCTCGCTGTCTTTCTGCTGGCTCTCGCGCTGCCGATGCCTGTCGCGACCCCGGTCGCTGCCGCCGACGAGCCGGTGCTCGGACACGGCAACGTCGCCTGCCGGACCTGGAGCGACGACCGACGCAACCCGACTCCTGCCGGCGAGCCGAGGACCGCCTGGGTTCTCGGATTTCTCACCGCTTACAGTCAGTACGGCGAAGCGCCGGCGACCGATGTGTCGCGCGGCAAGAGCACCGAAGAGATCGTGGCCGCGATCGATCAGTATTGCGGCGAGCACCCCGACGACTCCCTCCACAAGGCCTCGTCGATGTTGGTCGAGACCTTGCGCCAGCAGGCGAAGCCGTGACGACACGAGAGTGCGGCCCGGCGATCGAAGTGACGTCGCGTCCCGGGGACGGGCCGTCGGAACGGCGGCGCTCGTGGAGCGCTCTGCCGGCCGGGCGCTGTCGCCCGTGATCAGGAACACCGAAGCATCAGGCCGGACTTTGCCGGCGCCCTTGGAGATCGATCAATGAGCACACGTGCCGTTCGCGTCCGTGAAGATGCCGAGAAGCGTTTCAAGAGGAAGACCGAGGACGTCGCGCACGCCAGCCGGGCGGCGGCGGACTATGCCGCGGCTCACCAGGGCGCGCTCACCAACATGGCGCGGTTGAAGGCGTTGCGGATGGCGCGCGACACCGGAGCGGCCGCCACGAAGACGCCTGCCCCCGCGCCCAAGATGGTGGCGCGCGCAACGCCGGCACGGCCTGCGCCGCTCGGCCATCGACGGAAACGTGCGAGCCCATCTGAGCGGGCGACATCCTGATCGCCATGTGAGACGGCCGACCCGTCGGCCAGCACGACACATACCACGCCGAAACGTCCCGGTGGACCACGCCCGCGAGGCCGGATCGATCGGGACGTAACTCAGCGAGGGCCAGGCCGGATGTGATGCGAGCGGCAGCCATGGCATCGTGCGGTGACGGTGCCACGGCAGGCCGCCGCGCGGCTCAGGCCTTGCTTTTCCTGAACAGCTCGCTCGTCGAGACGACCGTCGGGCTGCCCTTTGTCGCCCCCGTCGGCGCGCTCGTGGCGATCGCGCCCGGCGCCTTGTTCTTCTTCGGCTTCTTCTGTTCCCGATTGCCGCGCCGCTTCTCCTTCGACATGCCGTCCTCCTCGGGGTTTTTCGGGCCGTTCGGCCCGTCTTCAAACAGAACGGCCCCGCACCTCGAAGAGGTACGGGGCCGCGACGAGGCGCCGCGCGCCTCCTCGAGGGTGACTGTCGCCGCATCCTTCGTCCGGGCCGCCAGTACATCCGTGGTCGGCCGATCGGAACGATGCGGTCTGTACCGGCGGCGCGGTGATGTCCACCGCGGCCACCGAGACAATCAGCCCAGCAGTTCGAGCTTGGTGGCCGTCATCTTGCCGGTCTTGCCGTCGGGGACGAGGTCGTAGCCGACCTTCTGCCCCTCCCGCAGGTCGGAGATGCCGGCGCTCTCCAAAGCACTGATGTGCACGAACGCATCGGTGCCGCCGCCCTCCGGGGCGATGAAGCCGAAACCCTTCTGGGCGTTGAACCACTTCACGGTTCCATTGATCATGGCGACCGCCTTTCGTGAGCTGAAACGGGGACGCCCGCTCGCACACGGGCCGTCGAAATCGAACTGTCAGGAAAGAGGAGCGGGCGCGACGCTGATCCGTCAGCGCGAGGCCGGTCGTCCGACCGTCTATCGACTTCACGTATATGGAGACGCGAGCCGCCATATCAAGGCTCGCCGCTTCACGTGCCGCGTGTTTGTGAGAACGGCACAGCCGACCTTTCCACGCCGCACTGCAGCAACAATATCTCTCGTGAGTGGTTGACGCTCAGACTCATCACCGAGACGACAGCTCTGCGAGAGGATGCTTCCTTGCCCACGCTCACCGAGACGATGGCGGAAATCAAACGATGCCGGCACGAGTGGCAGGAGCGGATGTGGCGCGTCCGGCGTCCCTCGCCCGGCGCCGGGACGACGGGGGACGGCGCGCTGACCGAGGAGCACGGCTTCGGCTCCGATCCGGGGCATCTGCGCATGCTCTCGCACGTGCCGCGACGCCTGGCCGCCGATCCGCCGCTCGTCGTCGTGCTGCACGGCTGCAATCAGACCGCCGCCGACTACAGCACCGGGGCCGGCTGGATCACGCTCGCCGATCGGTACGGCTTCTGCCTGCTGCTGCCGGAGCAGCGCAGCAGCAACAACCCGGCGCGCTGCTTCGACTGGTTCTCGCCGGCCCAGACCCGCCGCGACCGCGGCCAGGTCCTGTCGATCCGCCAGATGATCGAGGCCATGGTGGTCCGCCACGGCATCGATCGCGAGCGCATCTACATCACCGGGCTGTCCGCCGGCGGCGCCATGACCTCGGCGATGCTCGCCTGCTATCCGGAGGTGTTCGCCGGCGGTGCGATCGTCGCCGGCCTGCCTTACGGCGCCGCCGGCACGGTGCAGCAGGCGTTCGATTCGATGAGGCGATGCCCGTCGCGCAGCCCGCAGGCGTGGGGCGACCTGGTGCGGGCCGCGGCGCCGCGCAACCCGCGCTGGCCCCGCATCTCGGTCTGGCACGGCACGGCGGACACCACCGTGATCCCGGCCAACGCCCGTGAGATCCTCAAGCAGTGGACGAACGTGCACGGCCTGCCCGAGGCGCCGTCGGCGGCCGCCACAGTCGACGGCTACGACCGGAAGGTCTGGAAAGACGCCGCCGGCGACGAGGTGATCGAGTTCTACGGCATCGCCGACATGGCGCACGGCGCGCCGCTCTCGACCGGCAAGGCCGACGACGAGTGCGGGACCGCCGGCCCGTATCTGCTCGATATCGGCATCTCGTCGTCTTATCACATCACCAAGTTCTTCGGCCTCGCCACGCGGACGGTCCGCCGCGCCGCGCAGCCCGCCGCCGCACAGGAAACCGCGGCGACGAGCGCGTCGCCCGGGGCGAGCCCGTCGCGCGCCGTGGTGGAGCACGTCTATGACGGAGAGATCCTCGAGGAGGACGCCTCGGGCGGACGGAGCGACACATTCGCGGAGGGCGCATCGCGCGAGCGGTCCGGACGTGACGGCGAGGGACGCGAGGGCGGGGCGCGCGCCCGGGCGACGCCGTTCGGACGATTCGTGCCGGTCGACGTCGACGCCGTCATCAGCTCGGCCCTCAGGGCGGCCGGACTGATGAGGGGTCGTTAGGATGTCCGGCCGATCGCACAAAGGCGGTGTGACTGCGCCGAGCTCAGCGCGCTGCCGATCGCGGCGCCCATCGCGACGGGAGTGACGCTTGGTCGATCTCCGCATCCGCCATCGGACGACCTACGACTATCGTGTGCCCGTGACGCTGTGGCCGCACCGGCTGATGATGCGGCCGCGCGAGAGCCACGAGTTGCGTTTCGTCGACTACGCGCTCGAGGTGAGCCCCGACGCGTCGATCGGCTGGGCCCAGGACGTCCTCGGCAACACCGTGGCGACCGCGACATTCGCGGCCGCGACCGACCGGCTCGTCGTCGACAGCGTCGCGACCGTGCGGCTCGACGTCGCCGCCTGGCCGGTTTTCGCCATCGCGGCCTCGGCGACGTCCTACCCGTTCAGATACGCCGACGAGGAGTGGCTGGACCTCGGTCCCTTCACGGTGCCGCAGCACGACGACCCAGACGGCCGTCTGGGGCGCTGGGCGCGGGGCTTCGTGCGCAGCGATCCGACCGACACCCTGAGTCTGCTGAAGGACCTCGCGGCCGGCGTGTCGTCCGCGATCGCATACGAGACACGCGACGAGGAGGGAACGCGGCCGCCGGGCGAGACCCTCGACCGTGGGTCGGGATCGTGCCGCGACCTCGCAACCCTGCTCATCGAGGCGGCGCGGCGGCTCGGCTTCGGCGCGCGCGCCGTGTCGGGCTATCTGCACGACCCGGTCGGCGACGGCGCGGCGGCGGCGATGACGCCGCGCGCGAGCGCCTCGACCACCCATGCCTGGGCGGAGATCTACCTTCCCGGCGCCGGCTGGGTGACGTTCGACCCGACCAACCGCAACATCGGCGGCGCGAACCTGATCCCGGTCGCAGTGGCGCGCGACATCCGCCAGGCAGTTCCGGTGGCGGGCACGTTCGGCGGCCCCGCCGATGCGCTCGTCGCGATGATCGTGGAGGTCGTGGTGAGGGAGGAGCCGGTCGTCTCGCCGTCGCGGGCCGGTGCCGGATGACGCGCAGCACCGGCGGCTCGTACGACCACCGACCGACCGCTGGCGCATGAGCAATATGGAACAGAACCGGCCGGGCCGGCCGCGGCATGATAACATCGTCGAGCGCGTAGGCCTTTAGGCCACATCGCCGACACGAGAATCGGTCCGTCTGCGGTGCATCTCCGCCCACCCTCGTCGGTCGGTGACGAGCGTCTCCTCTTCGACCGGCCGATCTTCGACCGTCCGAGCGACCCGGCGCGACCCGGCGTTCGCCACCACCCCCTCACCCCTGGAGCACCTCCGTTGCCGATTCAAATCGACCGCAGAGCCGAGCACGACGACATCGTCTATCCGTCCACTATTCCGTTCCTGCTCGTCCATCTGGCGTGCTTCGCCGCGATCTGGACCGGCGTCACCGTCGAGGCGGTGATCCTGGGCATCGGCCTGTACTGGCTGCGGATGTTCGGCATCGGCGCCGGCTATCACCGCTACTTCTCGCACCGCGCCTTCTCGACCAGCCGGCCGGTCCAGCTCGCCCTCGCCGTGCTGGCGCAGAGCTCGGCACAGCGCAGCGTCCTGTGGTGGGCCGCCAAGCACCGGCATCACCACCTGTATTCCGACACCGAGCAGGACGTGCACTCGCCGGTGCGGAGCGGCTTCCTGTACAGTCACGTCGGCTGGATCTTCGCCCGCCGGCACGACGACACCGACCTCTCGAAGATCGCCGACTTCGCCCGCTTCCCGGAGTTGATGTGGCTGCACCGCTTCGAACTGGTGCCGGCCGTGGGGCTGGCCGTGCTCTGCTTCCTGGTGGCCGGGTGGCCGGGGCTGGTGGTCGGCTTCTTCTGGAGCACCGTGGCCGTCTATCACGCGACCTTCTGCATCAACTCGCTCGCCCATGTGCGCGGCAAGAAGCGCTTCGTCACCGGCGACGAGTCGCGCAACAATTGGGTACTTGCGATCATGACCATGGGCGAAGGATGGCACAACAACCACCACGCCTATCAGAGCAGTGCGCGCCAGGGGTTCCGCTGGTGGGAGATCGACCCGACCTACTACATCCTCCTCGGCCTGTCCCGGCTCGGCCTCGTGTGGGGCCTGAAGACGCCGCCGGCCGAGGTGCTCCGCAACGAGCAGCGGCTCGGCACCAAGGTGGTGAACCAGGCGGCCGAGCAGCTCGCCGCCCGCTTCAACGTCGAGCGCATCGCGGCCGCGGCCGCGACGGCGCTGCACGGCCCCGACCTGGCGGCGTTTCGAGCCAGCGTCGCCGCGGCGCAGCACCGTGCCTCCGAGATGCTCGCGAGCCTCGACCTGCCGCATGTTCCCGGCCGCGACGAGCTGCTGGCCGAGGCCCGGGCGATGTTCGCCAAGACCCCGTCGCTGGACACGATCGTCGACCGCGCCTACGCCATTCTGCTCACGTCGGTCGCGTCGCGGCTGGTGAACGCCACATGATCGATCGTCCGCCGGAAGCTCCGCGGCGGCCTGTCGCCGGCTCGTCGTCGGCCGTCTGATCAGAACGACCAGACAAGGGGTATCAGGAACGACCCGACGCAGAGGACGATGAGCGAAAGCGGCAGCCCGAGGCGGGCGTAATCGCCGAATCGATATCCGCCGGGGCCGAACACCAGTGTATTGCACTGATGCCCAATAGGCGTGAGGAAATCGCATGCGGCGCCGATCGCCACGGCCATCAGCAACGGGTCTGCCGTCACCCCGAGCTTGTGTCCGATACCGGCGGCGACGGGTGCCATGATGAGGACCGTGGCGGCGTTGTTGAGGACCGGCGTCACGGCCATGGCGGCGATCATCACGAGCGCGATCACCCCGCTGGGGGGCAGCCCACCGGCCAAGTCCGCCAGCCCCGTGGCCATGAGCTCGGCTCCTCCGGTTCTGTTTACGGCGTCGCTGATGGGAATCATGCAGGCGAGGAGAACGAGAACCGGGACGTCGATCGAATCGTAGGCCTCGGCCAGCGACAGCACTCGGGAGGCGATCATGACGACCGCGGCCCCGAAGAACGCCACCGTGACCGGAACGAGACTCGCCGCGATCACGAGAATCGTGGCGGCGAGCACGACGAGGGGCAGATAGTCGTTGCGGGGCGTTCCCAAGCCGGTCTCTCTGTCGACGAGCGGGAGGCATCCGAGATCGCGCAGGATCGCGGGAGTCGTCGTCGTGCTGCCCTGGAGAATCAGGACGTCTCCGGGCCGGAACTCGATGTTCCCCAATCGGGCGTCGCTCGGCGTTCCCGGCCGACTGATCGCGACGAGGTTCATGCCGTAACGGTCACGCAACTGCAGCCCGGCCGATGTCTCCCCGACGAGCTTGGATCCTGCCATCACGACAGCCTCGACGACGCCGATCTCCGCGGGGGCGAGCCGCGGGGTTGGTATCGTCCGTGTCCCGACGAGGTTCAGGCCGGCGTCGTCGGCGAAGTCACGCAGTCTGTGCGCTTCGCCCTGAAGGACGAGAATGTCGTCCTGGAACAAGGTCCAGTGACCAGCCGGGATGTAGCGGCGCCGACCGTGCTCGCGGACGACCGCAATCACGGTCACGGCGCCATCTGATGCCGTCTCGAGGTCGGCGACGGTCTTGCCGGCGAGCCGAGAGTTTCGGCCGAGCGTCGCCTCCACGACATACCCGGCGATCGAGAAGGCGTCCTCGGGGATTCCGCGACTGGTCCGACCGCGGGGCAGGAGACGCCATCCGAACGACAGGAACAGCAGGCCGGCTCCCAGGATCGCGAGCCCCACGGGAGCGAAATCGAACATCCCGAAAGGACGGCCGGAGACCTCCTCGCGGACCCGCGACACGAGGATGTTGGGTGATGTCCCGACCAGGGTCACGAGGCCCCCGATCAGCGATCCGAACGCCATCGGCATCAGGAGGATCGACGGGGAGGTTCCACTTCGGCGAGCGATCTGGAGGGCGATCGGCAGGAAGATCGCCAGCGAGCCGATGTTCTTCACGAACGACGACAGGACGGCGACCGCCGATGTCAGGAATGCCACGCGCAACCCGGGCGTCGTCATGCGCGGCTCGACAGCCCTGATCGTTCTTCCGATCACCCCCGACTTGGCGATTCCGGCGCTGACCACCAGGGCTGAGCCGACGATGACGACGACCTGGTCGCTGAAGCCGTCGAACGCGTCCTCGAGGGGCACGACGCCCAACACGACGGCGACCAGGAGTCCGACCAGGGCGGTCAGGTCGTACCGGAGCCTGCCCCATACGAACGATGCCATCATCGCCACGATGATTGCGACTGGCAGCACTTGGCTCGACGTCACCGCGCCTCCTTGGATGCCCCCTGGTCTGCACGGGATCTCGACCGTCACTCGATCACGAGCGGATCGAGTCCTTCCCCTTCTCCGGACCGTTGCCGAGATCCCTGTCTATCGATTGATGTCGTGACGGCGATTCGAAGCGCATGTGGATACCCGTCCAAGGGGACGCGAACCGGCCTTCCCCGTCGCTCCATGACGACGCCGTCGAGCGAAGCCTGCGCCGGGGCACCGGGCGGCGCCGCCTCGACCCGGATCTCGTAACGGGTCGACCCGACCGTCACCCGTGCCTCGAAGCCCGGCCAGCGCGTCGGCAGGCAGGGTTCGACGACGAGCTCGGCACCCTCCCGGCGCAACCCGAGAATCCCCTCTACGCCCGCCCGGTACATCCAGCCGGCCGCGCCCGTGTACCAGCTCCAGCCGCCGCGCCCGACATGCGGCGCCACCGAGTAGACGTCGCCGGCCACCACATAGGGCTCGACCTTGTAGCCGGCGACCGCGCCCGGCGTGCGGGCATGATTGATCGGATTGAGCATGGCGAAAAGGTCGGCCGCCGTGTCGCCGTCGCCCAGCCGCGCGAAAGCGAGGATCGCCCACATGGCGGCGTGGCTGTACTGGCCGCCGTTCTCGCGCAGGCCCGGCGGGTAGCCCTTGATGTAACCGGGGTCGCGCGCCGTTTTATCGAAGGGCGGGGTAAACAGGAGTGCGAGGCCGTCGTGGCGGCGCAGGAGATGCGCGTCCAGCGACGTCATCGCGGTCGCGGCCCGGGCCGGGTCGGCGGCGCCCGACAGCACCGCCCAGGACTGGGCGATGGAATCGATCCGACATTCGTCGCCGTGCTCGGAGCCGAGCCAGGTGCCGTCGTCGAAGGTGGCGCGGCGATACCAGGCGCCGTCCCATGCCTCGCGCTCGATCGCCACGCGAACCGTCTCCGCATGCGCGGTCCAGCGCCGCGCCCGGTCGGCGTCGCGGTTCTTGGCGAGCGGCGCGAACAGGGCGATGGCGCGCACCAGGAGCCAGCCGAGCCACACGCTCTCGCCGCGACCCTCGTGGCCGACCCGGTTCATGCCGTCGTTCCAGTCGCCGCTGCCGATCAGCGGCAGGCCGTGGGCGCCGGTGAGGGCGACGCTCTGATCGAGCGCGCGGGCGCAGTGCTCGAACAGCGAGGCCGGCGCGTCGCCGATGGTGGGCTGGAACAGCGCGTCGTGCTGGCCGGGCGCGAGCATCGGCCCTTCGAGGAATGGCACCGCCTCGTCGAGCACGCCGGTGTCGTGCGACCATGCCACATAGGTCGCCGTGGCGAAGGCGAGCCAGGCGCGGTCGTCGGAGATGCGGGTGCGCACACCGAGGCCCGTGGTCGGCAGCCACCAATGCTGGACGTCGCCCTCGACGAACTGCCGCGACGCGACGCGCAGGAGGTGGCTGCGCATCGCGCCCGGCTCGGCGAAGGTCAGCGCCATGCTGTCCTGGAGCTGATCACGAAATCCGTAGGCGCCGCTCGCCTGATAGAAGCCCGAGCGGGCCCGGATGCGGCAGGCGATGGTCTGGTAGAGCAGCCAGCCGTTCAGCATGAGGTCCATGGCGCGGTCGGGCGTCTTCACCTGCACGGCCCGCAGCCGCGTCTCCCAATCCGCCGTCACCTCGGCCAGCATCGCGTCGAGATCCGCGCTGCGGCAGCGGCCGATCAGCGCCCGGGCCGCTTCGGCACTCGCGCACTGGCCGAGGATCATCGCGATCTCGACGGTCGCGCCCGGCGCGAGATCGACGATGCGCTGCTGGACGGCGCACGGATCGAGGCCGGCCCCGGTGGTGCGCAACAGCGGCCTGCGGCCGACGAGTGCCGCCGGCGACGCGAGCGAGCCCTCGCGGCCGATGAACTCGGTCCGGTCCGCCGTCCAGGCGGTCTGAAGGCCGGCCATGTCGGCGAAGGCGACGCAGCCGGCGAACGCGATGCTCCACGGATTGCGGGCCAGGATGGCGCCGGTCTCGCGGTCGAGCTCGGTGGTGACGAACGGCGCCGACGCCGACCGCGAGGCGCCCAGCACCCACTCGGCATAGCGCGTGACCGACAGCCGGCGCGGCCGCCCCGAGACGTTTCGCAGCGTCAGCCGCGAGATCTTGACCGGATCGACGAGCGGCACGTAGTGGATCAGATCGGACGCGATGCCGCCGGCGTGATGCTCGAACCGGCTGTAGCCCCAGCCGTGGCGCGCCAGATAGGTGCCGCCGTCGTCGATCGGCCGCGCCGTCGGGCACCACAGCTCGCCGGTGTCCTCGTCGCGAATGAAGATCGCCTCGCCGGTCGGGTCGGCGACCGGATCGTTCGACCACGGCGTCAGCTGGTTCTCGCGGCTGTTCTCGGCGAAGGTGAAGCCGGTGCCCTCCGCCGCCACCTGGAAGCCGAAGCCCGAGTTGGCGATCACGTTGATCCACGGCGCCGGCGTCGTCCGACCGCCGTCGAGCACGATCACGTATTCGCGGCCGTCCCGGTCGAAGCCGCCGAGGCCGTTGAACAGCTCGAGGTTCGTTGGCACCCGCAGATGCGAGGGCCGCGGCGGCAGCGACGGCTCGCGCCTCGGCTCGGCCTGGGCACGGCGCGGCGGCACCGGCAGGCGTGCGATCTGGGTGGCGATCGACCCGCGGCGTGCCACCAGCACGACGCGGGCGACCGACTGGAGAAGCGCCCTTGCCTCGCGGCTCATCAGGTCGGCGCGCAGCGTGTGGACGGACCCCTGTGCGAGCGCGTCGCCGAGCCGCGGTCGGGTCTGGCTGCTGCGCACCGCGGTCTCGATCGCGACCTGCAGATCCTGCAGATAGGACGAGGCGTGCTCGTTGACGATGACGAGATCGACGGCGAGCCGCTTGATGCGCCAGTATTCGTGCGCCCGCAGGAGCTGGCGGACCTGGGCGATGTCCTCGACATCGTCGATGCGCAGGAGGACGATCGGTAGGTCTCCCGAGATGGCGAGCGGCCACAGGCCGGCCTGGGAGCCCGCCCCGCGCAGGATCGTCTCCGGGGCCGCCCGGAACCGCCGGTCGGCATAGAGGATCGGCGCCGCGAGGCCCTGGAAGTCGGCGGCCTCCTCGGCGTCGATGCCGAGGTGGCGAAGCTGGACCTGGGCCTGCGTCCAGGCGAGCGTCCGGGCGCGATCGTAGGCGTTGCGGTCGTGCAGCGTATCGACGAGGTCGAGCAGCTCGGCCCGCGACGATGCGACGACGGTCCAGAACGACACCCGCGCCGACCGCCCGGGCGGAACCACGACCCGTTGGCGCAGCGCGAAGACCGGATCGAGCACGGTGCCGACCGTGTTGGACAGCCGCCGGGCGTCGCGGAATCCGGCCGCTGTGGCGACGGTGCGGCCGCGACCGACGAAGCGGGCCCGATCCGTCTCGTATTGCGGATCGGCGGCGATCTCGCCCTCCACCACGGCGAAATGTGCGGCGAACACCTGTGGCTCGCCATGCGCGCGCGGCCGGCGCGTGGCGACGAGCGCGCCGAACTCGGCGACGTGCTCGGTCTCGACGAACAGCTTGGCGAAGGCCGGATGCGCCGCGTCGGCGGCCGGCGTCGTCAGCACCACCTCGGCATAGGAGGTGAGCTCGATGTCGCACGCCTGGCGTCCGTTGTTGGTCAGCGTGACGCGGCGGACCTCGCCGTCGTGTTCGCCCGAGACCAGCACCTCCATGGTGGTCGTCAGGGTGCCGTCGTGGCGGACGAACGCGGCGTGATCCTCGCCGAACACGACGTCGCTGTCTCCGGCTGTCCCGATCGGCTGCGCGCCGGGCGACCAGACGCGCCCGCTGCGCACGTCGCGCAGGACGATGTAGGAGCCCCAGTCGTCGAGGGTCGCGTCCTCGCGCCAGCGCGTCACGGCGATGTCGCGCCAGCGGCTGTAGCCAGAGCCGGCGGCCGTCAGCATCACGCTGTAGCGGCCGTTGGAGAGGAGATGGGTGATCGGGGCATCGCCGGCCGACGCCGACACGCGGCGCACCATCGGTGCCGCGGCGCCGCTCTGCAACGTCGTGGGGTTCAGCTCCTCGACGCGCGGACGCGCCACCACCACCTCGCGCGGCATGCGCTCCTGGAGCAGCAGCTCGCTCGCCTGAATCATCGGCTCGCGGTGGAAGCGGGCCCGCATGCGGCCGCCCTGCACCGTGTTGGCGATCGCCACGATGGTCATGCCCTGGTGATGGGCCATGACGGTGCGGACGATGGCGACGCGCTCGCCCTCGGGCAGGCGCGACGGGGTGAAGTCGAGCGCCTCGTAGAAGCCGTAGCGGCCGCGCCCGCCCATCGCGGCGATCCGCGCGTAGTTGTCACAGGCGCCGTGTGGATCCACCATGGTCGCGAGCCCGGTCGCGTAGGGCGCGATCACCACGTCGTCGGAGAGGCCGCGCTTCAGGCCGAGGCCGGGGACGCCGAAATTGGAGTACTGGTAGGTGAACTCGGCGTCGCGGGCGTTGTAGGCGGATTCCGAGATGCCCCATGGGACGCCGAGCGAGCGCCCGTAAGCCTGCTGGCGCGCCACCACGAGGCGGCTGGTCTGCTCGAGCAGGCTGCCGGTCGGCGCCCGCATCACCAGCGCCGGCATCAGATACTCGAACATCGAGCCCGACCAGGACACGAGCGCCGATCCGTTGCCGAGCGGTGTCGCGGTGCGGCCGAGGCGGAACCAGTGGCGGGTCGGGACATCGCCCTTGGCGACGGCGAACAGGCTGGCGAGCCGCGCCTCCGAGGCGAGCAGGTCGTAGCAGCCAGGATCCAGCCGGCGGTCGGCCACCGAATAGCCGATCGACAGGAGCTTGCGGTCGGGATCGACCAGAAAGGCGAAATCCATCGCCATCGCCATTGTTCGCGCCGTGTCGGCGAGTGCTCCGAGGCGGGCGTCGAGAGCCTGACGGGCGTCGTCGTCGGTCCGGTCGCGTTCGTGCTCGGGCACCGACCTGATCAGCGCCTCGATCCAGAACACCAGATCCGGCGTGTCGCCGCTCGTTCCGACCGGCACCAGCGCGCCGGCCATGCGGGCGGCCTTCTCGGCGAGCCGCTTCAGGGCGGGTGATGCCGCTTCGATCGTCTGCCCGCCCTCGAGCTGGGCGTCGATCTCGTCGAGCGCGGCGAGGAGATGCCGTCCGGCCTCGCTGGCCGTCGCGGACAGCGACCCGGCCGCCTCGCGCGCCAGACGGAGGTGATCGCGCAAGCCGCTGCGCGCATCCGGCACCTGTCCGGCGTCGATCCACTCCTCGCACGCATTGGCGAGCGTGAGCAGGTAGCCGGCGAGATTGCCGCTGTCGACCGACGAGACATAGGCCGGCTCGAGCACCCGGCCGTCGCGCGTGCCGTACCAGTTGTAGAAGTGTCCACGGAAGCGTGGCAGCGCCTGCATGGCAGCGAGCGTCGCCTCCAGCCGCGCGACCGTCTCGGTGGTACCGGCCCAGCCGAGGTCGCGCGCCGCGACGGCGGAGAGCAGATAGAGGCCCATGTTGGTCGGCGAGGTGCGGTGGGCGACGACCGGCCTCGGATCCTCCTGAAAGTTGTCCGGCGGCAGCATGCCGTCGTCCGGCGTCACGAAGGTCTCGAAGAACCGCCAGGTCCGCCGCGCCACGAGGCGCAGCGCCTGCGCGTCCCGATCGGAGGCGGCGGCCCGCCCGGCGATGCGGGGCGACCGGCTGGCGCGTTCCGCCAGCGCCGGCGCGGCGAGCCACAGGAGCCCGAAGGGCAACGCCAGCGGCCACGACGACGGCGCGACCAGGACGGTGCCGGCCGCGGCCGCGGCTCCGAGCGCCGTGCCACCCGCCATGTCGTGATAGAAGCCGCGGACGCCGAGGCGCGGTCTGCCGGTCGACTGCGCGGCCGTCGTCCATTCGAGCAGATTGCGTTTAGTGATCAGCAAGCGGACCAGCGTCCGCCCGATCGCGTCGCCCGCCCGCCACGCCTGGTCGGCGACGAGCACGACCGTCATGGCGGTCTGAAGTGCGGCGAGGCGCAGATCGCCGGCGAGCGAGCTCACGTGATTACGGAGCCGAATGCCGCTGCGGCGCGGCAGCACCGCGAAGGCGGTGGGCAGAAACGCCGGCGCGGCGACGGCGGCGAGCAGCATCACGGTCGCGGTCGCGGCGGCGGGCAACGGCAGCAGCCAGGCGGCGCCGAAGGCGGCGAGCGTGAACGGCGCGAGCAGCGAGCGGCGCAGATTGTCCAGCATCTTCCACCGCCCGACCGCCGGCACGGCGCGCACGCCGGCGAGTCGGCCGACGATCCAGGGGAGGAGCTGCCAGTCGCCGCGGATCCAGCGGTGCTGCCGCTTGGCGGCGACGTCGTAGCGGGACGGGAAGTCCTCGACTACCTCGACGTCGGAGGCGAGGCCGGCGCGCGCGAAGATGCCCTCGAACAGGTCGTGGCTGAGCATCGTGTCGTCGGGCACGCGGCCGGCGAGGGCGGCCTCGAACGCATCGACGTCGTAGATGCCCTTGCCCGTGTAGGACCCTTCGCCGAACAGGTCCTGATAGACGTCGGAGACGGCGGCCGCGTAAGGGTCGATCCCGCCCGGCCCCGACACGATGCGTTGATAGAGCGAGCCCTCGCGCCCGACCGGCAGCGACGGGGTGACGCGCGGCTGAAGGATGGCATAGCCGCCGACGACGCGCTGCTCCGCGACGCCGAACTTCGGCCGGTTGAGCGGATGCGCCATCTTGCCGATCAGCCGCAGCGCCGCGTCGCGCGGCAGCCGCGTGTCGGCATCGAGGGTGATCACGTAGCGCACGTCGGCGGGAACGTGCGGCGTGCGCCCGCCGACCGGCACGAAGGTGGTGTCGTTCGCGCCGCGCAGAAGCCGGTTCAACTCGTGCAGCTTACCGCGCTTGCGCTCCCAGCCCATCCACTTGCCCTGGCCGGGATCGTAGACGCGGCGGCGATGCAGCAGCAGGAAGCGGTCGCCGTCCGGGCCGGGGCCGTGCCGGTGGTTCAGGGTCGCGACGGCGTCGGCTGTCGCGGCGAGCAGGACGGCGTCGCGCGCCACCACCTCCCTGTCGGCGTCGATGCCGTCCGACAGGAGTGCGAAGGTGAGATCGCCGCCGGTGGCGAGGTGATGGACCTCCATCCGCTCGACCTGCTCCAGGAGATCGGCCTCGCTCGTCAGCAGCGTCGGCATCACGACGAGCGTGCGGAGCGACGGCGGCACGCCGTCGGCGAGACCGAGGCCGGGAAGCGTGACGGCGCCGAAGCTCCAGGTGATGGCCCGGTCGACGACGGCGACCGCGGCGGCGCTCGCCGGCAGGGCGGCGACCAGCGCGAGGACGGCGAGGAGGAGGGGAGTCCGGCCGGCGTCGGCCGCCAGCACCCAGAGCGCCCCGGCCAGCAGGACCGCGGTGACGAGCAGGATGGCGCCGACATAGCCGCCGATGCCGAGTCGCACGTTGAACCGGTTGATCCGCAGACGCAGCGGCGGCCGGAACCCGATGGTGTGCTCGAGCGCCCGACGGCCTTCGGCGATCAGATGATAGCCCGGATCGCCGGCCCGCTCGACGTCGACGACGTCGGCCGGATCCACCGCGTCGCGGTGCACGGCAGCGAGCGCGTGATCGGTGACCTCGAGCTCGGTGCAGGTCGATCCGCGTGCCAAGAGCTCGATCGCGCTCCGGTACAGGTTGCGGGTCGGGAAATCCATCGCCGCGAAGTCGCTCGCCGCACGCAGCCGCGCATCGACGAGGCTGACGCTCTCGAACAGCTCGGACCAGTCGACATCGGAGATCCGCCGCATGCTGGTGATCACGTTGCGCACCGAGACGTTCGACGCGCCCTGCCGCTGCTGGGCGTGCGCCACCGCTTCGCCGATCGAGACACCCTGGAGTCGGAGCCGCTCCTCCAGCCAGTCGAGGGTCGGGGTGGTGCGCGGGTCCTGGTCGCGCAGCCGCTTGGCGAGCTGCGCGGCGAAGATCTCGGACAGGGCCGCCGCCGACCGTGCGGCGATGTCGAGATCGAGGGCGGAGCGGGCGCCGCCCGGGGTGAGCAGGCGGTCTGCCAGCGCGTCGGCGTCGGCCCGCGCGGCGCGGCCGGCCGTGATCTGATCAGAGAGGCGTCGCAGGTTCTCGACGAGGACGATCCGGAGCGTGATGGCGACGGCCCACAGCTCCCCGATGGTCAGCGGCTGCACCCGCTGATAGGCGACGATGAAGCGGCGCAGCGTCTCAGGATCGAAATGGCTGTCGGTGTGCGCCGTGTAGGCCCAGGCGAGTCCGAAGACGCGCGGATAGCCGGCGAACGGGCCGGTCGCCAACTTCGGGAGCTGGCGATAGTAGCCGGCCGGCAGGTCCTCGCGGATCTCGCGGATCTGATCCTCGACGAGATGATAGTTGTCGAGCAGCCACTCCGCCGCCGGAACGATGCCGCGACCGCAGGCGAGCTCCGCCGCGCTCGCACGATAGGCCGCGAGGAGAGCGCCGGCGTCGGCCTCCAGGCGCGTCCGCAGCGGCAGAACCCGCGGGGGGCGCGTGGTGATCGTCTGGGCCTCGGCGAGGCTCTCGGCATGCTGCTCGAGGCGCTCGACGCCGAACAGCTCCTCTCGCACCGGCGCGGCGTCGTTCCACGGCGAGGCGACGCGGCCCGCAGCGAGCGTGCGGGAGAGACGTGTGGTCATGTCTGCCTTTCAGGCCGTGATCGACGCACGAAACCTGCGATCGTCTATCCGGTCGGTGACGGGGAACGAGCGCGAGCGTCGAGCGAGCGGCCGGCTCGCGCGCCTCAATCGAGGGCCGTCAGTCTCTCGGCCCAGGTCTTGCCGGTCTCGGGATCGGTGACGATCTCGAAGGTCACCTTCTGTCCTTCGCGCAGCCCGGTGAGGCAGGCGCGCTCGATCGCATCGCTGTGAACGAAGGTCTCGGTCTCGGCGCCGTCCACCGTGATGAAGCCGTAACCCTTCTGCGAGTCGAACCACTTTACGGTGCCGTTCATCGCCGGGCCACCTCTGGATGAGAAACGCCGTGCACGAGAGCGCCGTGCGCCCTGTACGGGAACGCCGTCCCTGTCGCAGGCGACCGGCGTGCTGCATGACGGCAGGCATGTCCGCGGCACCGGGCGGATCTCGGCGGGTGCGATCCGTGGCGGGCAGCTCAGCCACCCATGGACATCGTGATAATGGCGATCGATCCCGGCGATTACAAGCGCTCTCCGGACCGGTGAACGTCGAATCCTGATCAGACGGTCGTCGGATCGCCGACAGCTTCGGCCCGCGACGCATCTGGTGAGAGATCGTCTCGCCCCCCATGTCAGACGACGAACGATCGAGGAGCGCCGTATCGGCGCGGGCTTCGAGAGCTCGCCGCGCCCATGATGCGCGGGCCTTTCGTAAAACGATCAGGGAGGAACTGACATGATCACGAGACGAACAGCCGAAGAGGCGGCGCGGCACCTCGTGGACGTCATTCGGGCACACCCGAAGCGCGCCGCCGACCTCCTGCTGCGCGACACGGCGCGGGTGGCGTTCGTGGCGCGCGGCCAGTGGTCGATCGACGACTTCGCAGTCGGGCTTCGCGTCGCGTGCGAGCATCACTGGATTGCACTGCCCTCGCCGACCGTGATCAGGCTGATCGACGGGGAGGCGCCGGACGATGGTCGGTAGAGCGAAGGCCGGCAGAGCGCGGCGGGCGGCCGAAATCGGCCCGTGATCCCGCCTCGGACGTGCCGAAGGATGCCGAGTCCCGCGGCATCGCCTGACCATGGTGGACGGCCCGTGGTCGACGGTCATGTGAGCAATTCTGAACACCCGAACGATTTGGCGCCCGCTATCGTCGTCTCGCGAGGAAGATCTGTCACCACCTCGGGAGGGACGATGCATGCGCCCGATCCAAGACCGGGATGTGCTCCGATCGACGGGTTTGGGGCGAGTGTGGTCGACGGCCCGCTTTCTCTGCGGCGGCTACCGCATCCGCCTCGACGAGCGCGGATGGCACTGGATGACGAGCGAAGTCCCGTCGAACGCGCGGCGCGCCGACGTGTTCGTGTCGACGGCCATCCGCTCGACGCTAGCACGGCAGCGGACCTCGCTGTCCGTCATCGACGACGCGGAGCGCAAAACGCCCATCGTGCCGGACGAATCGCCGGAGAGCCGTCGCTGAGCACGTCCTCGATGGCTTAGGCGCACGACGCCCAGCGGATGATCGATTCCACGTAGGCTGCGTGAGCAAAACGATACAGCACGCCTCGTCTGGACGAGCTAGCGTCTAGCTCCAGGATCGGACGCGCGCCGATGACGGCGGGCGCCGTGACGGTCGGCTTGGCGGACCGTGCCGGGACAATCTCCGGCGCAGTCGGCTGTCGTGAGATCCCGACTTGCCCCCGCCGCTCGAACTGTCCCGAGCCGCGCACTCTGTGCCGCGGATGCGCGACGGCTCCGGGCGGCGGGTGCCCTTTATCAGGTGCGACCAACACCTCGTATCAGGTGCGACGAGATGACGGTCCGCCGGACCGTCCCAGCCAAGAGCGTGCCGGCGAGCCATGATCCTTCGACCCGACCAGGAGCCAGGGAGCAACCGCCTGCTCGGTGCGCTCGAGAAGGCCAGCCGGCGCCGTGTCGACGCCTATCTCGAGCCCCTGACGCTCGAGCTCGGCACGGTCGTCTGCGAGGCGGGTGGGTCCTCGATCACGCCTATTTTCCACGCGGCGCAGTTCTGTCGCTGTTGACGGTGCTGGAGAACGGCTCGGCGATCGAGACCGCCAACATCGGGAGCGAAGGCGCCTTCGGCCTCTTCGCCGCGATGTACAGCCGCGTGTCGTTCAACCGATGCCTGGTGCAGCTCGCCGGCGGTGCGGACCGCTGCCCGATCGAGTGGTTGAGGGCGGAGTTCCAGCGCAGCGAGCACGTCCGCGATCTCTTCGTCAGCGACTCGGAGACGCTGCTGTCACAGGTGCAGCAGACGGTCGCGTGCAACGCGCTGCACTCGACGGAAGAGCGGATGTGTCGGTGGCTCCTCATGATTCACGATCGTGCCGAGGGGCAGGCTCTTCCGTACACGCACGAATTCATGTCGCACATGCTCGGAGCGAATCGGAAGTCCGTGACGATCGCCGCGCAATCGCTGCAGAACGCCGGCCTGATCAGCTATCGGCGAGGGCGAATCCAGCTGCTCGATCGCGCCCGGCTGGAGAAGGTCTCCTGCGAGTGCTACGCGATCGTGCGCGAGCGCTTCGACGCCTTCCTGTCGCCGCCTCCGACCGCGACGCCGGGAAACACGACGGAGCGTCGCCGCAAATGACGCGAGGAGCGTGTCGAGGCAGGGCGCCGCGATCCATGGCGCCGGCCCGCCGTCCGCGTTAGTCCGGCGGTCGAGCATCCCCACGCAAGGCTCGCTCGGCTTCGTCCGTCCAGGTGCCGGCCATGCGATGGAAGTACGATTGCAGGGCCGGATCGCTGGTCTCGCCGGCCAATCGTGTGCACTCCGCCGCCAAGCGCAGGCATTCCAGGGCCGATTGTCGCTGGCTGTCCGATGCGGACATGGGGGCACCACGAATGAATGCCGTGGACCATCGCATGATCGCGGCGCCCCTGTCGGTGGTGGACACCACAAAGCGGTTTCGAACGGACGAATTGTTTTGTCCGCACGCGGGCCGAGAGCGGGGAGCGGGGGCGGGCGATCTCCCGACGGTGGCCTCGCCAGGGCGAGCGGTGCGACCATGCAGGCGAGCGCCTGCGCCGGAGACCGGAAGGGGTTGTGCACGCTTCCCAAAGACCGTAGCGTTGTCTCACGATCGGCCCGGCCGACTGCCCGCTCGTGGTGAGCGTTTCTGTGGCACGCTCGTGAAGCTGCACGTCCAGCAGGTGTCGTCTTGACGACAGAGCAGCAACCGTCGTTCGATCCGATTCCGTTGCTCGCCAAGGTCGATGGCGGTCGTACCATTCGGTCGTACGGCGTCGGAGAGCTGGTCTTCCGTCAGGGGGATCCTGCAGATTCCGTCTTCTATCTGCAGAGCGGCACCGCGAAGGTCGCCGTCGTCTCCGAGCAGGGCAAGGAAGCCGTCGTCGCAATTCACAAGCCCGGAGAGTATTTTGGCGAAGGATGCCTGGCCGGGCAGCCGCTTCGCATCTCCACCGTGACGACGATGTCGGAGGCGGTCATCGCGCGGCTGGACAAGACGGCGGTCATTCGCCTCCTCCGCGAGGAGCCGGCATTCAGCGAAATGTTCATCTCGCATCTTCTCTCGCGCAACATCCGGGTCGAGGCCGACCTCGTCGACCAGCTTTTCAACTCGAGCGAAAAGCGGCTCGCCCGTCTGCTTCTGCTGCTGGCGAATTTCGGCAAGGAAGGGAAACCGGAACCCATCCTCGGCGCGATCAGCCAGGAGACGCTGGCCGAGATGATCGGCACCACGCGCTCGCGCGTGAGCTATTTCATGAACAAGTTCAGAAAACTGGGGTTCATCGACTACAACGGCCACATCGAGGTCCACAGCTCGCTGCTGAACGTGGTTCTCTACGACAATCCTCAGATCGGGGACCGCGTCGACGAGCCCGGGCCGGCAGAAAAGTAGGGGCAGCAGGTCTTTTCGAGTGCCGCTGCGGCCGAACCGAAAGCGTCGCGGTCCGGCTTCGTCACGCCGACACCGGCCAGGCTCCGGCGCCCCGTCGGTCTGATGCGGCGCGGTTGCGCGCCCGGTCGGGCGCGATCGCGCACATCCGCGACACGGCGGACGGTCCCGCGTCGATTCCAATGCCGCGACCGGTCGCCTCCATCCGCGCCCCGACACGACAGAAACCGGCCAGCCAACTCGAACGGAGTCGTCCGATCTGAGCGTGCGAGGCGATGCGCGCGATGGTGCCCAGTCTGCGTGCCTTCGCGATCTCGCTCTGCCGGAATTCGGATCGGGCCGACGATCTGGTTCAGGGCACGTTGCTGCGCGCGCTGGCGAACATCCACTCGTTCCACCCCCGGTGAAGTCATGCAGCTGCCGGTCATCGACGAGCTCGTTCTCGTCGCCGGCCTGCCGCCGATCCGCGCCAAGAAGGCCCGCTACTACGAGGACAGACGGCTTACGGCGCGGCTGATGCCGCCCGCGGTTGCCTCCTTTCTGTCGCCCGACGCCGAGGACCGGCGCGAGGCCGCCTTTGCGCGACGGCTCGATCGCCTGAGCCGGCCGATCGAGCGGCTGACGCGCGACGTCGCGGTCTCGAGCGAGACCATCGGTCTGTTCGTGCGGTTCTGGCTGACCGCCACCCGCCGATCCCGGACGCCGCCTGGGCGGCCGCGAAGGCCACCGGCACCGAGCGCTACCAGGCCTTCGTCGACGCCCTCGGCCGCCGCGTCGCCAAGGGCCACAGCTTCATCCACGAGGTCTCGGTCGAGGTCGAGGGGAAGGGGATGTCGTCGCTCCAAAAAGGCTGACGAGACAGAGCCATAAAAGCTGAACATAATCCGATCGACCAATCTGGAACAGTGACGGATCCAGAAATGAGGGACGATGGGCTCGGCGCGCCATCATTCATCCTCTCGGTCGCGTGCCATGCAAAGTGGATATCGAAAGATCTCGCCAGTCCGTGCTCACGGTCGAGGTTAGCTCATTTGTCTGTGATGGCCGAGACGAGAAGCGTGCTGTCGAAGGCCCTCCGACGTCGATGCTCGACAGGACAAATCACACCTCATGGCGAGGCCGGATTCGCCGGGCCGAGTCACGGCACCCAGTTCACCCGCCAGAGGCCCTCGATCGTCGCCAGCCCGGCGATCAGGGCTCCGATGATAGCTGCGATGGTGAGGACCCGGCGTGGCAGCCGGTGTCCGAGCGTCGCGAGGACCAGGGCCGCGACCGGCAGCACCGGAACGAAGTAACGGCCCTGAACGCCCCAGACCTGCGGCTCGGTGGGTGGCGTCCAGGTGATGAACAGGATGGCGAAGACGGCCGTCCCGTAGGCGACGATCAGCAGCGTTCCCCAGAGCGCGACGCGCAGCCGTGTCGCCGGCGGGAGTGCCGGCGCGTCGAGCGCCGTCACGACCAGCAGCAGGCTGATCGCGACGTAGACCCACAGGTCGAGATGGGTGTCGAGCCAGCCGAGCACCCCGATGGTCTGACGCCACAAGCCGAACACGTCGTTCCACAACGTGGTCGCCGTCGCGGCCGGGAAATGCAGCGGGTTCTCCAGCATGAATTCGAGCTTCCATCCGAGCCTGAAGTGCTCGGTCGGATAGGTGCCGCTCTCGGTCAGGCGCCACGCCGCCATCTCGGCATCGACGGCCCAGATCCAGACGAGCGATACCGCGAGCCCGGGCAGGGCGACCAGCGCCACGGTCCGCGCCGCGCGCGGCAGCGCGCGCCAGCGATGGATCATCGGCTCGAGAAGGATGAACGCGACCATGGGAGGCTTGCTCAGCACGCAAAGCGTCATCCATGTGGTGCGTTGCAGCACGCCGGCACCGCGCATCTCGGCACCGTCCGCGCCGGCGATCGCGCGCAGCGCCAGAGCCGTGACCATCAGGCTGCTCGCGTTGACGGCGCCGTCGGCGCCGATC
>NZ_JBEOMB010000194.1:0-2156 GCF_046000175.1 Rhodoplanes sp. SY1 | reverse complement strand
TGCGGACGGTGGGTGCAACGGGTACCGGCCAAAGGATCAAGGCTGGGGCCGTGGACGGCGCCCAGTGATCCACGTGTCGTGGACGGATGCGCAGGCCTATGTGGACTGGCTGAAGAAGAAGACGGGGAAAGACTATCGTCTGCTGAGCGATTCGGAGCGGGAATACGTGACGCGAGCCGGGACCACGACACCGTTCTGGTGGGGGTCGTCGATATCGACGAAGCAGGCGAACTATGACGGCAGATTCACATATGGCAACGCACCGGAGTGGGAATGGCGAACGAAAACGGTTCCGGTGGACACGTTCGAGCCGAACCCGTGGGGACTCTATCAGGTTCACGGGAACGTGTGGGAGTGGGTGGCGGACTGCTGGCACAAAAACTACGACGGAGCGCCATCGGACGGGGCGGCTCGGACGACCGGGGATTGCAGGTACCGTGTTCTCCGCGGCGGGTCGTGGTTCTTCGAGCCGAGGTACCTCCGCGCTGCAAGCCGCTACTCGTATGTCCCCGCTGTCCAGAACGACAATACCGGGTTTCGGGTCGGGAGGGCGCTCACGCCTTGAATCTTTGCCTCTTAGTGTCTTGTTTTAATCGTGTGTCTTCCGGGGTCCAGGGGGCGCAGCCCCTGAACCGGAGACAGCGTTCTGCGACAATCGTCGACACGAAGCGAAGCGGAGTCGGCGCCTTGAGCGCATGATTGGGTGTTGGCCCGGAGCTCGAACCACTCCGGGACGGCTCGGTTCTCAACTCCACCACTGAGCTGCAGCATCTACGTCGCTCGACCCATGAGCAAGATGACCCGGGAGCGTTCGCCTTCGGGTCGAAATCTCTTGCAGTAGGTCTGCGGCAGGAGCGAATAATCCGGTAAATTGCCGTGCCGCCCTCCAATTGCTTTGGAGGCCGGCCCCTACCGGGCCCGTTCGAAATCCCCTCTTCGCGTGTATCATGACCGCCAACGACATCTTTGCCGATGAATCCGCCGTGGAAGCCGACCTCTTTCTCCAGGAGAGCATCCTGTGGTCCCGATCCGTGCTGTCCGCGCGTCTCGTCGAGGCGAGTGTCGCACGCAAGCCCGAGCTGCTCGACACCCTGCGGATCGAGGCGATGTATCAGTTCTGCGAGTTCTTCTATCTGCTACGGGCGCGGCGGATCGAGAGCGAAGAGGAGATTGCGCGGCTCGCCGATATCCATAACCAGCACCTCGATACGCTGCTTCGCGACGCCGACAAGATGAAGCGCCTCGGCCTGCGCAAGGACCGCGTGCTCGACGCGATCTTCACGGCCGACACGCTGCCGCGCCTGGTCGAGACCTGGCGCGGCCGAGCCGGCCGGATCGATCAGTCGAACCTCGCCCGCTTCCTGGTCAGCGTGATGTCGACCGAGACCTGCCGTAAGCTCGTCGTCGCGTCGGCGGAGGCGGGCTTTCTCGAGCGCGGCCGCTCGCCCTTCGGCACCATCCTGGTGTCGTCGACCGGTGTGATGGAGCAGGTCTTCGGCGGCGTGCTGCGCGACCTGCGACGGCGCCTCGCCGCGATCGTCTCCGACACTGTGTCCGGAGGAGTTCAGAGATGATTGACCACGAACAGCCGATCCACGCGGGTTCGCACCGCGACGCGGGGACGCCGCTTGCGGCCTCGATCCGCGACTGGCTTCATCTGCTGCCCGCCGGGATGGCGCCCGCCGTGCTGGCGCTGACCCTCGGCCTGACCGGAACCGCTGCGGCGGACATTCAGGCATCGCCGCCACGGCCGGAGTTTTCCGCCGCCGACCTCGCGACCATTGCCCGTAACGAAAGCCTGCGCGAGGCGGTCGCGACCTCACCGTGGGTGGTCTACCAAGTGCTGCGGGCGATCGACGCGGAGGCCTCGCAGGGTCGCGATCTCCTCGTGCCCCGGCCGGGTCTGAACAAACCGACGGCGGATTTCGATCACGCGCGCGATCCCGACCTGAAGACCTTCGAGCGCGTCGCGCCCGAGGCGGCGCACGATCTGTTCTTGCTCATCAAGAAGGCCAGCAAGCAGAAATGAGGGTCTCGCGCCGGCGGCACCGGCCGGCTTCTCTGGCAGAATCAGCCACTTGCCCGCGCTCGTTGCCGAGATTTCCGAGCTTGGGTTCTTTGACCTATTGTCCTCAATCATCGTAAGCGGTCTTCTG
>NZ_JBEOMB010000193.1:0-1497 GCF_046000175.1 Rhodoplanes sp. SY1 | reverse complement strand
GATCGGGAACCGCTCTAGCCCCCATTTCCGGTCAGCAACATAGGTACGGATCTCGACGCATATGTTTCTATTCGTAATGTTTCGCAGTACAGAACTTGCAACGACTCGAAAATAGTTCGTTTTTACCAGTTTTTTTACTTGTCGCATTCATTGTTTTCGATGCGATCCGGTCGGTCGCGGTCAGCGAATTCATCGTCATTCAGGGAACGGGCGGCATAACGCCCGTGCGTGAACCATGTTGTCCAAGGTCCGCTTCACGATCGGGCGCCGGATCTACGCGGTCATCGGCCTCGGCTTTCTCGGCATCCTCGGGATCACCTGGCTCGACTCGGCCGAGCTGGCGTCGAGCCTCAAGACGCAGCGGCAGTACGAGCTGCAACACTTGACCGATCTCGCGATCGCCATCGTGGCAGGGGAGGATGCGGTCGCGAAGGCTGCCGGGCTGCCGCCCGACGAGGCGCAGAAGCGGGCGCAGGCCCGCCTCGCTGCCTTGCGCTACGGGGGCAACGAGTACTTCTTCGTCGCCGACATGCAGGGCCGGATGGTCATGCACCCGATCGCCCGCGAGCTGGTCGGCACCGATGTCACGAACCTCAAGGATGCCGACGGTGTCCGCATCATCGGCGGCCTGATCGATCTCGTCCGGCGCGACGGGCGCGGCGTTCTCGCCTATGCCTGGCCGAAGCCCGGCGCCGACAGGCCGCAGCCGAAGATCTCCTACGCGGCCGGCTATGGCCCTTGGAACTGGATCGTCGCGACCGGCGTCTATGTCGACGATCTCGAGGCGCAGACCTGGGCGGCGACGCGACGCGCCCTCCTGGCCGCCGGCGTCGTGCTTCTGATCACGCTCGCCGTGTCGATGGTGGCGGCCCGCGGCATCACGAACCCGCTGCAGCGGATGACGTCGACGATGAAGAGCCTCGCGGCGGGCTCGCTGGACGTCGCGATCCCGGGCACGGGCCGGCGCGACGAGATCGGCGAGATGGCCGAGGCGGTCGCCGTGTTCAAGGCCAACGCCATCGAACGGCAGCGCCTGGAGGCCGAGCAGAAGGAGGTCGAGGCGCGGGCCGAGGCGCAGCGCCGGGAGGACATGCACCGGCTCGCCGACCGCTTCGAGACCGCCGTCGGCGGCATCATCGCCACCGTCTCGTCGGCCGCCACCGAGCTGGAGGCGACCGCGACCACGCTCACCCGCACGGCCGACACGACGCAGCGCATGTCGGGGACCGTCAGCGTCGCCTCCGAGGAGGCCTCGACCAACGTCCAGGCGGTCGCGGCGGCGACCAACGAGATGTCGTCGTCGGTCGGCGAGATCAGCCGGCAGGTGCAGGCGTCGAGCCGGATCGCCGACGAGGCCGTGCGGCAGGCCGAGAAGACCGACGCGCGGGTGACCGACCTCTCGCAGGCGGCGACCCGCATCGGCGACGTCGTCAAGCTGATCACGGCGATCGCCGAGCAGACCAATCTGCTCGCGCTCAATGCGACGATCGAGGCGGC
>NZ_JBEOMB010000192.1:0-1202 GCF_046000175.1 Rhodoplanes sp. SY1 | reverse complement strand
TCGACCACGTGGATGCGGTCGGCATGCGCGATCGTGTAGAGCCGATGCGCGATGACGAGCGTGGTGCGGCCGCGGATCAGCTCGCCCATCGCGGCCTGCACGAAGGATTCGGCCTCCGAGTCGAGGGCCGCGGTCGGCTCGTCGAGCAGCACGATGGGCGCGTCGCGCAGCAGCGCGCGGGCGATCGCGATGCGGGCCCGCTGGCCGCCGGAGAGCTGCGCCCCCTGCTCGCCCACCTTGGTGTCGTAGCCCTCCGGAAACGCCATGATGAAGTCGTGCGCGTAGGCGGCCTTGGCGGCCGCGACGATCGCCGCGTCGTCGGCGCCGAGCCGGCCGAGCGCGATGTTCTCGCGGACCGTCCCGTGGAACAGGAACACGTCCTGTCCCACATAGGAGAAGGCCCGGCGCAGCGACGCCGACGACACCGTGGCGATGTCCTGCCCGTCGATCAGGATGCGGCCGCCCTGCGGCGCGTAGAGCCCGAGCAGCAGGTTGAAGATCGTCGACTTGCCGCCCCCCGACGCGCCGACGAAGGCGGAGACGCGATGCGGCGCCGCATCGAACGACACGCCCTCGAGCACCGGCTCGCCGGGCCGGTAGGCGAACACGACGTTCTCGAAGCGCACATGCCCTTCGGTCACGGTCAGCTCGGTCGAGCGGGTGTCGGCGGGCGGCACCGGCAGGTCGAGCAGCTCGAACAGGATCCGCACGCCGACCAGGCTCGACTGCAGCTCGAGATTGAGCCGCGCCAGCCGCTTGGCCGGCTCGTAGGCGAGCAGGAAGGCGGTGATGAACGAGATGAAGCCGCCCGGCGTCGCGTCCAGCACCAGCACGCTGTAGCCGCCGATCAGCAGCACCGCGGCGATCGCCAGGCCGCCCAGCGTCTCCATCAGCGGGGTCGAGCGGTTCTGCACCCGCGCGAGCTTGTTGGAGGCCTGCTCGATGGCGTCGACATGGCGGTTCACCCGCTCCTGCATCAAGCCCTCGAGGTTGAACGCCTTGATGATCTTGAAGCCCTGGACGGTCTCCTGCAGGGCCTGCAGGATCATCACGGTGCCGCCGAACTGCGTCATCGTGATGTGGCGCACGCGCTTGATCAGCTTGCGCAGCACCAGCACGGCGGGCGGCATGATCAGCACGCCGACGATCGACAGGAGCGGCTGCTGGTAGACCATCACGGCGATCAGGCCGATCAGCGTGAG
>NZ_JBEOMB010000191.1:0-18290 GCF_046000175.1 Rhodoplanes sp. SY1 | reverse complement strand
ACCAGCACAAGGCCTGGCTGCATCGCCGGAGGATCGGGTTATGAGCGGGCGGCTTTCGATCCTCTCCACGACCGCAACGGCGGCGATCGTGGTTCTTTCGACACTCGGGCCAAAACCGCGCCCGTCCTTCGTCTGGAACGTGTCGGCGAGCGTCCCGACCGGGCTCTACGCCGTCGAGCCGGCGCGCAAGCTCGCCGTCACCGACCTCGTGGTCGCCATGCCGCCGGAGCAGCTTGCCAGGGAGCTCGCCGATCGCGGCGCTCTCCCGGCGGGCATCCCGTTGATCAAGCGTGTGCTCGCTCTGCCGGGACAGACGGTTTGCCGGACCGGGCTCGAGATCGCGGTCGACGGCCTCGCCATGGGGCATGCGCTCGAGCACGACCAGCAGGGGCGTCCGTTGCCGAGCTGGGACGGCTGTCGTGTCCTGCGCCACGGTGAGGTCTTCCTGATGAACTGGGACGAGCCGCTGTCGTTCGACGGACGCTATTTTGGGCCTCTCCCGGTCAGCAGTGTCGTCGGTCGTGCGATCCCGGTTTGGGTGTCGGAGGAATGATGTTCTCGGGCTCCTTCGCCAATTTCGAGATCGTGCGTCTTCCCGACGAAGTTGGCAGCGTGCCTCGGACACGCGTCCGTGCATCACCTGAGTGACCGGCCATGGACCTCGTGACGTTGGTGGCCCTATGCACGATCGGCGTTGACCCGAAGGTGATGCACGCGCTCGTCTGGCATCAGTCCGGGGGTGAGCCGTGGTCCTTCACGGTACCGGGCGAGGCCGAGCCGCGCGCCTTTCGGAAGGTGCCAGACGTCGTGGCCGAAGCACGCGCTGTCCCCGCTACCGCTACAATCCGGGTCGGCCTTGCGGGTCTGCCCGTGCCGCCGTCAGTCGTGACCATGATGACGTTCCTGCCTTGTCCGAACGTCGCGACCGCAGCGCGACAGATCGTCCAACTCCGGACGCGGTGCGAGGCGAGCGGGCGCACGGACGTCGACCCGACCTTGTGCGCCCTTGCAGCCTATCGCGGATCCTGGGAACGCCCCGACACGAGGTTTGCGGCCGCCGTGCGAGCTTCGGTCGCCGATGGTAATGCTCCGGACTTCGACATGCCGAAGGACACCGGCATCGCATTCCGCGACGTGGTGCTCGACCTCGATGCGCCCGCATCCGACGTCCCTTCGCCCCGGCCATCATCGGTTGCCGACGATCGCGAGCGTGGGTGGAGCAGTGGCCTGTTCCCGCTGCCCCGAGCGTCGTCCGGCGACCTGTTCGAGCGACGATCCGTCGCCGGTCCAGCAGCCGGTTCCGTGCAGCGGGACCGCAAACCGAATGTCGAACCACGCGCCGACAATCCGGCGGCCGACGGTCTGTTCGTCGCTCGCTCGTCACGGCGGCAGCCCTGATTTCTGCTCAGGCCCGGTCGGTGTCGGATCGCATCATATCGTGGAGAATGCGGGAGGGCAGGGGTGAGGACGCCACGACCGAAGGATTGCAAGATTAAAGGCGCGGCACGCCGGTCTCGCCAAGCCCTTGCCAGGGCTCGTCGATCGGCGGTGCCATCGGTCGGTCGGCGTGCCGCTGCACGGAGATTTACGAGCCGTCACAAGGACGTTGGCGGCACCGAGCAGACGAAATGGCGCCGATGACCAAGGATCGTCGATCCGACGACCTGTGGGTCCGACCCGGCCGCATCCGCAATCGCGGTGCCCGCGTGAGACCCAAGACATTCGTCGGTCAGGTCCTCGCCGCTGCCCAGAAGGCCGGTCACGTCGGTAACCGTTCACGACCGGGCGGAGCGCCTTCGCCGGGACGTTCGACCTTCGGGCGCGGACGCGGCGTGGCATTTGGTGGACGCCGGCTTCTCGACCCGACGCGGCGGGTCCTGGTCAAGGCGCGCATCATGCGCCACCGCGGCCAGGCCTTCCGGGCGGCGCCGCTCTCCGCCCATGTCGCCTATCTCCGGCGTGAGGGCGTCGCCCGTGACAGAGAGAAGGCAAAAATGTTCGACGCCGGCGGCGAGGCAGACGAGAAGAGCTTCGTCGAGCGGTGCGCAGGCGATCGCCACCACTTCCGGTTCATCGTCAGTCCGGAAGAGGCCTCCCACCTGACCGACCTGAAGGCGTTCACGCGCGACCTCCTCACCGACATGGAGCGCGATCTCGGCACGAGGCTCGACTGGGTCGCGGTCGAGCACTGGAACACCGACAACCCCCATGTCCATCTTCTGGTGCGAGGCCGGGCCGACGACGGCCGCGATCTCGTCATCAGCCGGGACTACATCACCCGTGGCATGCGGGAGCGCGCCGAGCACCTCGTCACGATCGAGCTCGGCCCCAAGACCGAGCGGGACATGTGGGCATCGCTCGATCGCGACATCGGCGTGGACCGCTGGACCCGGCTCGACACCGCCATGCTGCGTCACGCCGACGAAGCCGGGCTGATCGACTTGCGGATGTCGGCCGGGAGCGGGACCGATCCGGAGATCCGCCGGCGGATGATCGGCCGGCTGCAGCGGCTGCAACAGGTGGGGCTCGCCCGGCCCGAGGGGGCTGCCCGTTGGTCCGTCGTTCCCGATGCAGAGCGCACGCTTCGCGACCTCGCCGCCCGCCGCGACATCATCGAGGTCATGCATCGTGCCGCCGCGGAGCAGGGGATCGAACGATCGATCGGGGACTTCATGATCCACGACCACAAGGACCGACCGACGATCACCGGACGCCTCGTCGCCAAGGGCCTGCACGACGAGCTCGCCGGCGAAGCCTATGCCGTGATCGACGGCGTCGACGGCCGGCTCCACCATGTCCGTTTTCCCGACCTCGATCGGCTGGAGCATGCCCCGCCGGTCGGCGGCATCGCGGCCGTGCGGCACCTGCAGGCTGAGGGCGGGAGCAGGGCAAATCGGATTCTGAGCGTGCGGTCCGATCTGACGCTCGAGGCCCAGGTGACGGCGAATGGCGCGACCTGGCTCGACCACCAGCTTCTGGTGCGCGACAAGGCAGCGCTGTCCGAGGGCGGCTTCGGCCGTGAGGTGCGGGACGCGCTCGACCGGCGCGTCGACCATCTGGTCGGGGAGGGGCTCGCGCGTCGCCAAGGCAGTCGCGTCGTGTTCGCCCGCGATCTCCTCGCCACGCTGCGGCGGCGTGACCTCGATGCCGCAGCGGCCCGGATCACGGCCGAGACCGGACTGGCTCATCGCGCGCCCACCGAAGGCGACTCCATCGCCGGTGTTTATCGCCAGCGCCTGACCCTCGCCTCGGGCCGGTTCGCCATGATCGACGATGGGCTCGGCTTCTCGCTCGTGCCGTGGCGGCCGTCGCTCGAGCCGCACATCGGGCGGCAGGTCTCCGGTCTCGTCCGAGCCGGAGGCATCGACTGGGCGCTCGGCCGGCAGCGCGGCCTCGGCATCTGACAGATGCTACGGCCCGGTGAGTCGGCAGCCTCCCAGATCAATCTCCCTCCCACACCGCCCTCGCTGCCCCGGTCATTGCACGAGCACGTTCGCCACGGTGCGACGATGCTACGCGGCCCGTTGCAGGCCGTCGACCACGCTCGTCTAGTCGGAACGTCACTGCCGAGGGAACAAGCGTGTCTGCGACAAAGATCCTCTGGGGCCAAGTGCTCGTTGTCTCGCTGATCGTGCTCGCCGCGACTTGGGGCGCGACGCAGTGGACCGCGTGGCGGCTCGCCTATCAGCCCCAGCTCGGCCAGCCCTGGACCGAGGCTTTCGGTGTTCCGCTCTATCCACCGCCCGCGTTCTTCCTGTGGTGGTTCCGGTTCGACGCCTATGCCCCGAAGCTCTTCCTCGAGGGCGCCGTCATCGCCTCCTCCGGCGGCTTCCTCGCGATTGCCATCGCGGTCGGGATGTCGGTGTGGCGCGCCCGTGAGGAGAAGGAGGCCGCGACCTACGGCTCGGCCCGGTGGGCGACCGAGCGGGAGGTGCGCACCGCCGGGCTGCTCGGCCCGAACGGCGTCGTGCTCGGCCGGCTCGGCGGCGCCTATCTGCGGCATGACGGACCCGAGCACGTGCTCTGCTTCGCGCCGACCCGGTCCGGCAAGGGCGTCGGCCTCGTCGTGCCGACGCTCCTGACCTGGCCGGGCAGCGCCATCGTCCACGACATCAAGGGCGAGAATGTCCGCCTGACCGCCGGATGGCGCGCGACCTTCGGCCAGGTCTACTTGTTCGACCCGACCAATGCGGCGAGCGCCGCCTACAACCCGCTGCTCGAGGTTCGGCGCGGCGACGCCGAGGTGCGCGACGTCCAGAACGTCGCCGACATCCTAGTCGATCCGGAAGGGGCGCTCGAACGGCGGAACCACTGGGAGAAGACCAGCCACTCGCTCCTGGTCGGCGCGATCCTGCACGTCCTCTACGCCGAGCCCGACAAGACGCTGGCCGGGGTCGCCACCTTCCTGTCCGACCCGCGCCGCCCGATCGAGCTGACGCTGCGGGCCATGATGGTGACGCCGCATCTCGGCGACCACCCGCATCCGGTGATCGCCTCGGCCGCCCGCGAGCTTCTGAACAAGAGCGAGAACGAGCGCTCGGGCGTGCTCTCGACCGCAATGAGCTTCCTCGGCCTCTATCGCGATCCGGTGGTCGCCGCGGTGACGTGCCGCTCCGACTGGCGGATCGCCGACCTCGTCGACGGCAATCGCCCGGCGACCCTCTATCTGGTCGTGCCGCCCTCCGACATCAGCCGGACCAAGCCGCTGGTCCGTCTCGTCCTCAATCAGATCGGCCGGCGGCTGACCGAGGAGCTCGACCCCAAGGGCCGCCGTCACCGGCTCCTCCTGATGCTCGACGAGTTCCCGGCGCTCGGTCGGCTCGACTTCTTCGAGTCGGCCCTCGCCTTTATGGCCGGCTATGGCCTCACGAGCTTCCTGATCGCCCAGTCGCTCAATCAGATCGAGAAGGCCTACGGGCCGAACAATGCGATCCTCGACAACTGCCATGTCCGCATCGCGTTCGCGACCAACGACGAGCGGACCGCCCGGCGCGTCTCCGACGCGCTCGGACAGGCGACCGAGCTGCGCGCCATGAAGAACTATGCCGGCCATCGGCTCTCGCCCTGGCTCGGGCATCTCATGGTGAGCCGCCAGGAGACCGCCCGGGCTCTGCTTACGCCCGGCGAAGTCATGCAGCTGCCGGTCACCGACGAGCTCGTTCTCGTCGCCGGCCTGCCCCCGATCCGCGCCAAGAAGGCCCGCTACTACGAGGACAGACGCCTTTCGGCGCGGCTGATGCCGCCCCCCTCGGCTGCGGCCGGGAAGGGCGGTCCCGGCGGCCGAACCCGAGCACAGGCCGACGACTGGACGGGCTCCCGTGACCTGATCCCGCCGTCTCCTGCCGCGAACGGTTCGGCCGCCGGGTCTCTCACCCGAGCGAGCGACCCGGACAATGCCGGCATCCGCCGCGAGCCGGAGCTGCCCGAGCACGAGGCGATCGTCCCCGAGACGCCGCCAGCGAGGCGCGAGTTCGATCTGATCGACGAGGACGTGGACGACGTCCCGCCGCCGACCGATGGACTCGGGCAACGCATGCGCGGAACCGCCCGGCAGGCCGCCATGGACCCGAACGACGGCATCGATCTCTGAAGGAGCGTTGCATGAGGACGCGCATGAACGTGTATTTCGAGGCGGAGCTCCTGCAGAAGGTCGCCGACCTCGCGGCCCGGCGGAACCTGTCGAAATCCCTGATCGTCGAGGCCGCGGTCGCCTCGTTCCTGTCGCCCGATGCCGAGGATCGCCGCGAGGCCGCGTTCGCACGGCGACTCGACCGTCTGAGCCGGCAGATCGACCGGCTGACGCGCGACGTCGGAATCTCTAGCGAAGCCGTCGGTTTGTTCGTGCGGTTCTGGCTGACCGCCACCCCACCGATCCCTGACGCCGCCTGGGCGGCCGCAAGGGCCACCGGCACCGAACGCTACCAAGCCTTCGTCGACGCCCTCGGCCGTCGCGTCGCCAAGGGACACAGCTTCATCCACGAGGTCTCCGTCGAGGTCGAGGGACAGGGGGCAACGCCGCTCTCCGAGACAGCGGCCGAGGCCAGGAATTGACCCACCAGCTTTCGGGGAGCGGAGCTGCCATTCCTCAGTTGAGAATTCTGCAACGAGCATGATCCACGTGCGGGGCCGACGCTTCTGCAAATTGCCACCAATCAAGCCAACCGCAGCGGGAGAATACGAACATCGACCATCTTAACGCTCGGCTCCGATCCGCTACCGTCAGTGAGGTGGATGGGCTCCACAAAAATCGTCCGGCTGCTGCCGCATGCTTGACCCGCCGGCAGCCTACACCGATGCTGCGGTGCGGTGCTCTGCACGTCCGCTTGCATTTCGATTAATCCATTCTTTGCTAGTTCGGTCAATTATACCTCTACCGTGACGCCGAAATGATGCACTCCGAAACCTCCTCAGAGTTCTCGCCTTGTTCTGTCCAGCGCCGACGCGCCGGAGGAGACGTCCGCGGTTTGAAGGGACCCTCTAATGCGAATGAATTTTCCTGTAACGGGCACCGAGTATGTCCTTTCCGACGAGACGGTGATCGTCTCCAGGACCGATATCAAAGGCCGGTTGACGTATTTCAATGATCAGTTCCTGGCGGCGTCGGGTTTCTCAGAGGAAGAGTTGCTCGGAAAACCTCACAATATCGTCCGTCATCCTGATATGCCGCCAGAAGCATTCGCGGATTTATGGGCCACGCTGAAGAGCGGCAAACCATGGGCCGGCGCGGTCAAGAATCGGCGAAAGAACGGCGATTTTTACTGGGTCATGGCGAGCGCGACGCCTGTCTACGAAAACGGGACCGTCACTGGCTACATGTCCATTCGCACGAAGCTTCCGGCCGACCAGCGGATCGAGGCCGAACGCGTCTATGGGCTGCTGCGCGATAAGAAGGCAGGCGCCTACTCCGTGACGGGAGGCGTCATCCGGACACGTTCCATTTTCGATCGACTGTCGCTCTTCACCGGTACCCTTAAAGCCCGTCTGATCACCTTGGTTGCTGTGTTCAGCTGCTTTGTCGTCATCGGCGGGGCCGGCGGTCTCGTCGCGGCGGGCGACAACGAAGTCCAGGTTGGCCTCCTTGGATTGTCCGCCGTGCTCGCCGCCGCTCTGCTGACCGGCGGCTGGCTTGCGGTGCGCACCATCCAGTCGACGCTCCAGCCGCTCCAACGCCTTAACGCCGCTCTCGATTGCATCGCGCAGGGCGAGTTCAACAGTCGGATCATCGTTGATTGCGACGACGAGATAGGCACTGCTCTTCGTAATGTTCAAGCCATGCAGGCAAAGCTCGGCTACGAACGCGCCGAGCAGAAGGAAATTGAACGCCGAACGGTCGCGCAGCGCCGAGCCGACACGCAGCGACTCGCCGCCGAGTTCGAGAATGCTCTCGGCGAGATTATCGACACGGTGTCGTCCGCATCCACGCAGCTCGAGGCATCTGCTCATACGCTGGCCGCCACTGCCGATCGCACCCAATCCGTCACCATCTCCGTCGCGGCCGCAGCCGAGCAAGCGTCCGCAAATGTCCAGAGCGTCGCTTCGGCAAGCGAAGAGATGGCGTCTTCCGTCAACGAGATAGGGCGACAGGTACAGGACCAAGCGCGCATTGCAGAAGGCGCTGTCCAACAGGCCGAAACGACCGACACTCATGTCGCGGAGCTTTCGCAGGCGGCAACGCGCATCGGCGACGTTGTCAAGTTGATCACGGCGATCGCCGAGCAGACCAATCTGTTGGCCCTCAATGCGACGATCGAGGCGGCGAGAGCCGGCGAGGCGGGAAAAGGCTTTGCCGTGGTCGCCCAGGAGGTGAAAGCTCTCGCTGCTCAGACGGCCAAAGCGACCGGCGACATCTCGATCCAGATCACAGGCATGCAGACGGCGACCCAGGGTTCGGTGATGGCAATTCGCCAAATCGGGGACACCATCGGCCGCCTGTCCGAAATCTCCTCTTCGATAGCCGCGGCGGTCGAGGAGCAAGGGGCGGCGACCCGGGAGATTTCACGCAATGTTCAGCAAGCGGCCCAGGGGACTGTCGAAGTGAGCAGCCACGTCGTCGAGGTGCAGCGGGGCGCAACAGAAACGGGGGCGGCCTCCACTCAGGTCTTGGCCGCTGCACGGGCGCTCGCTCGGGATAGCACCCGACTGAAGGCCGAGGTTCACAGCTTCCTCCAAAACGTGCGGGGCGGGTGACAGTCCGGGGGCTGGCGGGCCGAGGCAACGGTTGAAGGCCCGCCTTGAAGAGCGCTCTTCCCGTTATCATGTTCATTCCGGTGGCGTTGTGAGTCGGCCCACTGCCTAGGTGACTAGGTTTGATGCCATGATGTTCCATCTTCGGGCGACCCTGGCTATGCGTATTCTCAGTTTATTCTCGCCCGTATGGATAGGTAGTCTCGTTCTGTTCGCATCCACTCAAAGCAACCGAAATCTACTATGCTGGCCCGCAGATTGGCCGAACTGAATTGCCCGTCGCGGCCCGGGCCCCTCACCGAGGCGAGTGCGCCTGTAAGGGCTGGTCGATGGCGCTGAGGTCAGCGACGTCGCGAGAGAATTAGCATCGCAGTAGAGGTCTTCGCACTTCAGGGATGTGGCCCCACCAGAGCCCGTGCTGGACGAGTGCGGAGGGCCTTGCAATTAACGTGGGAACTCTGTAGCGGGACGGTCGGGAATCAATGTCGTAAGACTTTATTTGCGAGATACCGCCATTTGTTTTTACAGCGTAGGAAATAGGAAACCGACGTGGCACAGCGCTCGAAGCCGACCGATCGCGAAATCTTTTTCAGCCCCAATGATCTCATCGTTTCGAAAACCGACCTCAAGGGGCGCATCACCTACGCCAACCGAGTGTTCTGCGATCTTTGCGGCTATTCCGAGCACGAGCTGATGGGGCAACCGCACAGCATCATCCGGCATCCCGATATGCCGCGCGCCGTCTTCAAGCTCCCGTGGGACACCATCCAGGACGGCCGCGAGGTTTTCGCCTACGTCAAGAACATGGCGCGCAGCGGCGACTTCTACTGGGTGTTCGCCCATGTGACCCCATCCTTCGACGGCGCCGGCACGATCGTCGGCTATCACTCCAACCGCCGCGTGCCGGAACGGCGGGCCATCGAGGCCGTCACGCCCCTCTATGCCGAAGTGCTGCGCGAGGAGTCGCGCCACGCAAACGGTAAGGATGCGCTGGCGGCCGGTTATCGTCGGCTCCTCGATTTCGTCGACGCCCAAGGCATGCCCTATGATGAACTCGTCTTCGCTCTCTGAGGCTGCTCTCGGCGTCGCCGCCATCGCAGCGTCACTCGTGGCCGCAGCTGTGGCGCTCGCCCTTGCCAGCCCACTCGTGGTGGCCGGTGCGCTCGTCGCCGCCGCTCTCGCCCTCTCGGTCGTCGCCTGGAGACTGGCACGTATCGGCGCCACGTGCCGGAAAATCGAGGCGGTCGCGGCGCGGATCGCCGGCGGCGACTTCGAGGCCCGCATTCTGAACATTCGCGACGGTGGCGCGTTCGGCCGCCTGCAGCACGCCTTCAACGACGCGGTCGATCGCTGCGACGCCTTCGTGCGAGAATCGACCGCCGCCATGGCGGCGATCCGTGACGACCGCTACCACCGCCGCATCCTGCCGCGGGGCCTGCACGGCAGCGTCCGCCTCGCTGCCGAGACCATCAATGCGGCCATGGACGTGATCAAGCAGCGAGTCGCCGCGTCCAATGCCAATACGTCGCAGTTCGAGCAGGCGATCGGCAACGTCATCGATGCGATGTCGTCGGCTGCCGGCGACATGGAATCGACGGCGGGCGTACTCGGCCGCGGCGCGACCACGACACTCGACGGTGCCAAGGTCGTCCAGCGTTCCTCTGAAAGCGCGAGCAGCAACATGGAAACGGTCGCCGCGGCGACCACAGAGCTCGCCGCGTCGGCGAGAGAGGTGGGACGGGACGTCGACCGCTCGGCAGCGATTGCCCGTGAGGCCGTCGCACGGGTCGCGCGGGCGAGCCATGCTGTCGCCGGCCTGTCGAGCGCCACGGCGCAGATCGACGAGATCGTCGAGCTGATCAACACGATTGCAGGACAGACGAATCTTCTGGCGCTCAACGCTACCATCGAAGCGGCCCGGGCGGGCGAGGCCGGCAAGGGATTCGCCGTCGTGGCGCAGGAAGTGAAGATGCTTGCTGGCCAGACCGCCAAGGCGACTGGCGACATTTCGCGCAGTATTGTCGAAGTCCAGACCACCACACGCGCCGCCGTGGAAGCAATCTCGGCGATAGGCACCACTATAGCAGAGGTGGATCAGATCACGGCCCACGTCGCAGAAGCGGTTGGTGCCCAATCTCAGGCGACCGAGGAGATAGCCCGCAACATCGAGCAGGCATTCGCGGGTGTTCGCGACATCACGGCGACGGTCCGCGACGTCAGCGACCATGCAGGAGAGTCCGAGCGCCAAGCCGGCTTCGCCACGGGAGCGTCGGTCAACCTGGCCACGCAGTCGCATCGTCTAGGCGAATCCGTGAAGGCCTTCCTCCAGACATTGCGGCGCGAGCCGCGGGGTGAAAACGCAGCGTGAGCTTCTGGAAGTCGAGAATACTCTGGTGACCACGGGCGCGGCCCTGAGCCCGTCGACGGTTTGGTCGGCGGCTTCGGGGAGATGAGCCTCTCGCTTGGAGAAGCCGTTCTCGATCCGATTGAAGTCAGGACTCTCGGTCGGGAGGAAGAGAACGTTTGCGGCGACCGCCTCGATCATCTCGCGAACCGTGAAGCCCTTGTGGCTCGATGGATTGTCCATGATAACGGCGCCGCCGGGTCTGAGCGCAGGCGCGAGCCCGCGCTCGACATAGGTCTCGGCGCCTCGCGGTTTATCGCCCGTCCAGGACGAAGGGAGGGGTCCGCGGCGGTGAGCCCGGCCACAAAGGTGGTCCCCGTGTCGTGCGGAATGCCGACACGCAAGCGCTCGCCCCTGGCGTCGGCCGTAGCGGCAAACCATTTTGATAGAGGCAACGTCTCGTTGACGAACACGAGCCGCTCGGGGGCGTAGAAGACCTTACGGCCGCACCATCACCTTCAAAGCTCTTCTCTCGTTCATGGCGCGATAGCCGTCCGCCGCCGCGCCCACTGACGACAGCGGTTGCTCCGAATACTTTCGCAAGTGCAACACGATCGGGGTGACGCCCGAGGATGATGATCTGCTCGGCTCCGAGTCGCTTTGCGGCAATGACCCCGCATAGCCCCACGGCTCCGTCGCCGATTACAGCGACCCGAGCGCCGGGCCTGAACCGTGATTGTCGCGGCACAGACGGCGACGGCGGCGGTGGCGACGCCCTTGATCGGTGGCCGGCCCCGCCCGGTGCGTTTCCGGGGCGGCAGATCGAACCGGTTGGCGTCGAGGCGCAGGCGGGTGACGACGCAGGCATGGGGGCGGCGAGGAACTCGACGGCCGCGAAAGCGCTGTCGACGACCAGGACGATGGCCCGGTCAGCCAGCCAGCGGCGGATCTGCAGGGGCATCTGCCGCGCCCAGTCGAGCAGGGTGTTGGGCTCGCGGGGCGCGGCGGCGTAGAAGCGCTCGGAGGGAGGGAGCACGGTGAAGAATGGGAGTGCCATGATGCGGCCGGCCCACGGCACCTCGACCAGGAGCATGGCGGACAGCCAGCGCAGGCCGCTGGTCTTGACGAAATGACCCTTGGAGGAGCGGACCGGGTCGCGATAGATGCCGCGCGCGGTGATCTTAGGCCCCCAGCGCCGCTCGATGGTGTCGTCGAGCCCGATCACGACCGGGGCGCCGGGCGACAGGAAAACCTCGACCAGCAGGCCGAGCAGGCGGCCCGCCGCTGCCCGGGATGCCACGCTGCCCGGTTGAGGACGCGATGAAAGGTGCAGAAGTCGGGATCGCAGTCGCGCCCCAGGATCCGAAGCGCGGATGCGACGGTGCGCCGGCCCGGCGCCAGCACGAGCCCGGCGAGGAGGACGAGTGCGGTCGACCAGGTCGGCCGGGTGAACAGATCGGCGAAGCAGCGGAGACGGGAGACGAAGCGATCCGGCAGCGGCGTGCCGGTATCTTTGGAACGACTACGGGGATGTTGCATCCCGAGGACGGAATCGGTGCGGCCGCGCACCACAATCTCCCGCCGATCCGACACATCGATCAGTCGGCCGCTCCTCGGCTGGCCTCTCGGCCGCCCCTCGGCCACACTGCCCGGCATGACCAAAACCTGTCCGACCCTGACCCGGATCGCGGCGCAGTTCCCGGCACGTCGAGAAGAGCGGGGCCGGCTATCTGATCGTCGACCGCGGCATCGCCGCCGCCTTCACTCGGCTGCGGCCGATCCCGCAAACCGAACGGTTCGAGCTCTTATACTGGTCCAGCGTCAAAGATCGCTGGGCCACCTTCGGACCGCTCGGCCGACTGAAGCTCATGCTGGATAGCGCCCGCGAGATCGTGAAAACGATCCCGTCTTCCGCATCCCGCCGACCCCGTGAAATTGGCCAAAGTCAAGCTGAGGTGCCGGAGATGGTACGACAGGTATGTCCTGCGGGTCGGCAACTCGGTGCCTCAAATTCCTTTCAGCACGGACGAGAGCGAATGCCGGGGCTCACGCATAGGCGGCGCTCGCGCGGACTGGGTTGATGGACGACATGCATCGCCGGCTTACGCCGCCGTGCGGGTGATCTCGGTTGGCTTGCGGCGATCCGGCCCAACGTAGCTCGGGTCACAGCCTTTGCGGCGGTCGAGCACGCCGGTGCGCATGCTGTGGAAGAACGCCGTCACCTCGCCGGAGAGGCGCGAGGCTTCGGCTGCCAGCGTGTCGGCGGCGCCGAACACCGCGCCGGCGGCGCGGCTCGCGTCGCCGACCGCCGTGCTCACGCGGCCGATATTGCCGGAGAGCGTCGTATTGCCGGCGGCGGCCGAATGGGCGTTCTGGGAGATCTCCCGCGTGGCGGCGCCCTGCTGCTCGACGGCGCCGGCGATTGTCGCCGTCACCTGGCTGATCTCGCGCATCGCCTCGCCGATCTCGCGCACCGCCTCGACGGCATTGCGGGTCGACGACTGGATGGCCGCGATCTCGCCGGCGATCTCGGCCGTCGCCTTGGCGGTCTGGCCGGCCAGCGCCTTCACCTCGGAGGCGACCACGGCGAAGCCCTTGCCGGCGTCGCCCGCCCGCGCCGCCTCGATGGTGGCGTTCAGCGCCAGCAAATTAGTCTGCGCCGCAATCGTCTCGATCAGCTCGACGACGGTGCCGATGCGCTGGCTCATCGTGGCGAGGCTCTCGATCTCGGCGACCGAGCGGCCGGTGCGCTGGTCGGCCGTCTTCACCACCTCGGTCGCCTGGCCGAGCTGCCGGCCGATCTCCCCGATCGAGGCAGACAGCTCCTCGGCCGCCGCGGCGACGGTCTGGACGCTGGCGGAGGCCTGCTCCGACGTGCTCGCGGCCTCCGTCGCCTCGGTCGAGGCGCGCGCCGAGAGGCCGTCGATCGTCTCGGCGTTGGCCCGCATGGTCGCGGCGTTGTCGTTCACCGAGGCGAGCATCGCCTCGATCGACGAGCGGAACGCCTCGATGGCGGCCTCGACCTTGGCGTTCTGCTCCTCGCGGATGCGGATGCGGTCCTGCTCCTGGTGCTCGGCGTCGAGCCGTGCCTTCTCGATCGCCTTGCGCTTGAACGCCTCGACGGCGGCCGCCACCTCGCCGATTTCGTCGCGCCGGCCGAGGCCGGGCAGCACCACCTCGAAGTCGCCGTCGGCGAGCCGCCGCATGCCCACGGTGAGCGCCCGCAGCGGCTGCACGATGTTGCGGTTCAAGAGCACCGCGAGGCCGAGCGTCACGATCAGCACCGCGAGCCCGATGCCGATCGACCAGTTGCGCGCCTCCGCCAGCGCGGCCGTGAACTTACTCTGGTCGAGGGCGAGCACCGTGACGCCGATGACGTCGCCGCGATAGTCGCGCACCGGCGCGAGCGCGACTGCATGATCACGTCCGCCCAGCACGGACGCGAAGGACGAGACGCGGCCGGACAGGGCTGCGGCGATCGGCTCGGCGCCGAGCGCCGGCGTCTCGGCGAATGTGGAGGCGAAGATGTCGACGCCCACCTGTGTCTTCAGGAGAATCGCGAGATCGGCGCCGCTCGACTGCTTGAACGACTCGAGCAGCGGCTTGCCGAACGACATGCCGATCTCGACCGAGCCGACCGCCTGGCCCTGATGGAAGACCGGCACGACGCCGCGGATGCCGAGGCCTTCGACGCCGTTCTCGAGCCCCGACACCGGCTTGCCCGAGCGGTTGACCTCGACCACGGTCTGCCGGATCGCCGAGAGGTCGTCACCGAACTTCTCCGGCCGATGAACGCGCAGGAACGAGGTCGCGGGCGCGGTGTGGAACTGCATCTGGACGACGCGATGCTGATCCTTCAGACGGCCGAAGTCGGGCACCAGCAGGGCGGCGAGCGCCTCGCGGTCGCGTGCTGCGAAGGCGGCCTGGATGCCGCGATTGCCGGCGAGGCTGTCGGCCAGCGCCAGCGCGCGCTGCGCCTCGTTGCGCAGCCGCCCGGCGAAGATCTCCTGCAGCACGGTCAGCTCGTGGTCGGCCGCCTGCTTCGTCATCCGGGCGGCCAGCCAGACATTGCTGGCCGTGGTCGCCGCGACGGCGAGAATGACGCTGGCGCCGAGCGCCGCGGCGAATCTCAGGCCGATGGTGGCGCGGGGAACGAAGGGGAGGCGCATTGTAACAGCTCCGTATGATATCTCACATTCGACCTAGTGGAGGCGGGAAGTAAGATCAGGAAAACTGAATAAGGCATAAGGGCGAACGCCCCGATACGTGCGGCGGCGCGGAAGGGGCGTATCTTCTCAAACTATGAGCGGATCCCTGCGAATCTGGCCACCTCCAACAGATCGCTCTCACCCCGTACGCCTCCACCGAGTCGCCGTTCTAGTTAAAGGACAGGGGCAGCGCCTTCGGAGATCCACGACAAACGGTCTAAAGCCCGTGTTTGAACAAAAGATTACCACTCTCGCCGACTTGCTCTACTGCAAGTCTAGCCTGATCTGCAGCTAGACTGCCCAGGCGTTCACGACGGGCTTCTCTCCGCGGCCGAGCGCAAGATGGGGTGGCTGATGTCGGAGGTGACCAGCGAAAACCTACCGTACCGGACCCGGTTTTTCGTCGAGCTGACTTGCTGGGAGGCGGATCGGGTGCGCGATGGCATCTGGGATTACGCGATCGAGTCGCTCGGCGGCCGCTATGGCCTTCTGATCGTCCACGAGACCGGGTTCCTGAAGAAGGACGATCATTCGATCCGCGTCGCGCGGCAATGTTCGGGAACGGCCGGGCGCATCGAAAACCGCCTGATCGCGGTTCCTGGCTTAAACAAGCCGGGTCGGCACGCGCTGATCGAGCGCGGCCTCTACCTTCGCAAGGAAAAGGGCCAGCGATATCGCTCGGCGACAGGCGGCCTCGGTGCCGCCCGACGTTCCGGTCAAGACCAACCCTGAGCGACTCGGACCACGAGTCCTCGGCCAGCAGGTTGTCCATGCGGCTGTTCGCGAGTGCCATCGACGATTCGAATAGTGGCGTCGGCGAGTTAGAGTTGCGGATCAATGCCGACGAGCTTGCAGGTCTCGATCAGCGAGGCGAAGACCGCCCCGAGCTCGACGCTACCATCGTAGCCGGCGAAGAGCGTGTTCTTGCAGTCGCGCGACCGATTTTCCGCCGTTCGGGCCCATCGTAGTTCGCATCTTGTGCCTTGCGGCGATCCAGCACGCCGATACGAAGGCTGTGGAAGAACTCGGAGACTTCGCCGGACAATTGCCCCGCTTGCGCATCCAATTCTTCGGACGCAGTCCAGACCTCGCCTGCCGACTGGCGTGCCTGAGCTACCGCCTGATTGACCGATGTCATGTTTCCGACCAGCAGAACGTTACCCTGTGCTGCCGACTGTACGTTGTTGGCGATCTCCTTGGTTGCCGCACTTTGTTGTTCCACGGCGGTCGCGATAGAGGCTGTCACCTCGTCGATTTCCCGCATTGCGAAACCAACACCACGAACCGCATCGACAGCAGTTCTGGTTGCCGTCTGAATGGCTGCCACCTCGCCCGTGATTTCTGCCGTGGCCTTGGCTGTTTGGGCGGCGAGCTGCTTCACCTCTTGCGCGACAACTGAGAATCCTTTGCCGGCGTCGCCAGCGCGCGCAGCCTCGATCGTGGCATTGAGAGCCAGAAGGTTGGTTTGACCAGCGATATCCTGGATCAGCTTGACAACTGTTCCGATTCGTTCGCTCATGCCGGCCAGCGCCTCGATTTCAGTCGCCGACTGACTGGTCTTAATCCCAGCACTCCTGACCGTGTTGGTTGCCTGGATGACCTGGCGACTAATTTCGTGAATCGAGGCCGACAGCTCCTCGGTCGCAGCCGCGACCGTCTGCACGCTGCCCGCTGCTTGCTCCGACGTGCACTTCGCCGCCTCGGCCTCTCCGGAGGCTTCGTTCGCGACAGCGCTGATCGCCTGTGCGTTGGTGCGCATACGTGCTGCACCGTCGGTCACCGTCTCCAGCATATTCTCGATCGACGAGCGGAAAGCTTCGATGGCTCCTTCCACTTCGAGGCGCTGCTCGTCCCGGATGCGCTCAGCCTCGCGCTCTTGTCGAGCCGCGTCGTCTCGTGCTTTTTCGACCGCCTTGACCTTGAATTGCTCCACGGCGCGTGCCATGGCACCTAGTTCATCACCGCGGCCGAGCCCTGGCAGCACAACGTCGAAGTTTCCGCGGGCCAAGCTTCTCATCGCTTCGGTCAGAGTAGCGATCGCTTTCGACAGAAGCCGCGCAATAAACGTCGTGAGTGCACCAAGCAGCACCAGAATCACGACGGATGTCACCGCCAGATCACGCGCGGTAGTCCAGGTCTGAGCACGCAGATCATCGAGGTAGACCCCTGTCGCAATGATCCAATCCCAAGGAGCGAACATGACAGTGTAGGACAGTTTCGGCTGCGGCGTGTCGATCCCTGGCTTGAGCTGATCATAGCTGACGAAGCCGGTACTCGTGGCAGCGTCGGCCATCATTCTGTAGAGTGGCCGTCCGCCGGCATCCTTCGCCGTCGACATGTCCCGGCCGATGTCACCGCCCCGGAGCGGGTGAGCCACAAGTTTCAGTTTCTTGTCAAAGATGAAGAAGTAATCTTCGTTGCCATAGCGGAGGCGGGAAATGCGTCGTGCCGCATTCTTCTTAGCTTCTTCAGCCGTTCGTGTGCCTGCTTGAACCGCAGCGTGTTCCTCCGCGAGAATTCCGAGTGCGAGCTCTCCCAAGTGTTTCAGCTCGACCTTTTTTTGTGCTTCGAGAGCTTCTCTAAACTCGTAAAGAGATAATGCCGCCATTCCCAATAGCGCACAGATGGCAAGCAGCGAAATGAGGCTGATCTTTTTTCCGACCGTAAGGGCAAGCATACTTCAAACTCCAAAGGCAGCGCGTCGCCTGTCTTTCTTAAGCAAGTTGCAATAATCCGTGGCTCTAGTTTTAGTAGTGGCAGCAGGTAGGATAGTTCTGCATAGGAGCAAGAGTTTAATTATTTCCTAAATTGCGCATTCCGGAGAGCGTCGGCTTATTGCCGAAAAGGTCGGCTTGGAAGCGCCTCGAGGAGATAGAGAGTCGGTTCAGAAGCGCCCAACCGAAATGCGCGATCGAGAATGTCGCTACTGATCAGAGCGCAAAGTATAAGAGTTCTTTATACGAGATCAGTCCTTACAAAGACGGCACCTTAATTAATAAAGCGTTAACAGCGAGATTTAAAAATACTGCGGTTTGTAACAAAATTTAAAAACGAGTAGGGGTATCACGTGAAGTCAGCTAGAAATACGGGATTATTCGCATGCCGCTAAAATTGTCGTTACCCACCAAGATCGCAGGGTTGGCCGCTCTCGGAATTGGTGTGGTCTCACTCGTAATTCTCGCAGTGGTCGTCAAAGAGGTGAAGAGCGAGATGCGCGCCCAAGCACAGGCCAAGCAAGAATTGAGCATGCGGGTCGGGTGGGAGCTTCTCCGCGCCATGGGAGAAGTGAAGCTGGTGGAGAATGCCCTTGTTGTGGGAACGAAACAGCTCGACGGCGACACCGAATTGGTCGACCGCCTGCAAAGGCTGGTCGGCGGGACGGCCACAATCTTCCGAAATGACACCCGTGTTTCAACCAACATTAAGACAGCACAGGGCAGTCGCGCCGTCGGCACCAAACTCGCCCAGGGGCCCGCGTACGATGCCGTGTTGAACCGTGGCGTATCGTACCGGGGCGAGGCCGATATCTTGGGAGAGTCTTAGAGCCGATCCAA
>NZ_JBEOMB010000190.1:0-1003 GCF_046000175.1 Rhodoplanes sp. SY1 | reverse complement strand
AAACGCGATAGCCCTGGTATCGCCCCCACAACCAGGGATCGGGCTGGGGGCCGACGACGTCTGAAGCACTCTGGATTGAACTCCATTCGTCTCAGGTCAAGCCCGGTTCCTAATGCGAAAGGGCCGTTATGGCAAAGACTCCTCCTAACCAGGGAAAGCCCTGGACGTCACAACAAGTCAAAGAACTAAAAGCTCAGATTGCATCAAATACGCCCACACGCGTCATTGCTCTGAAACAGGGGCGCACACCTGACGCTGTCCAAGCAAAGGCTTCCACCGAAGGGCTGTCGCTGAAGCCGACAAATCAAAGCCCGTACGGGACGAAGAAGAAGTAATAAGCTCCACCGCCACTTCTTAAAGACGCCTCTCGCGGAATGTCCACGCTTGTCCGCGAGGGGGCAAGCGCCACTCCAAAGGAGTCCAAGCATCGATTCTGACATCACGACGATCCTTGCTCTCCGGTCAGTTCTTTGCTGCATCGTCATGTGATCTCTTTGGCCGGGGGTTGCCGACTGTCGTGTCCTCATGCGGCTGAGCGCCTTACAGACGAGAGCACCCATTAACGTCTGCGAAGTCGCAACTCCTCCTTCGGGGCGCATTTTCTTATGATAGACCAAACATCTAAGGAATTCATCGAGCAAGTGTGCTTATCGGTCGGGCGCGCAGTCATCGCGTTCAGCCATCTTGAGCATTGCTTGACGATGATGATAGCCGATATTCTTGGGCTCTCCCAACTCCAAGAACGCGCCCTAATACGGCCAATGAGCATCACCAATAAAACAGGAACGCTGCGCTTGATCGCAAAGCAAAGAGTCAAGCGGGCTAACAGAGATGAAGTGCTAAGATACCTTAAACAAGTAGAGTCTGCGGCAGACCAGCGCAACGACTTTGCTCATGGATACTACGGTCATAAAAACGGCCAAGCTGCAGTAGTCTCATTTTCTGGCGCAGCTCGGCTTGCTGGCAATCCGACCCCTCTCGATCCCAGGGCTATCGCGTTTGG
>NZ_JBEOMB010000189.1:0-4207 GCF_046000175.1 Rhodoplanes sp. SY1 | reverse complement strand
TTCTCGGATCGGCTCTCAGGATCGAGAGGCGGGGCAAGAAGGGCTGCCACGGACATTATCGATCTCCTGGTTGATGAACAGACGACCGGCGGCCAGCGATAGACAAAGCGACGGTTGTGGATGGAACTATATTCTTATTTTGTTCCATGTGCCAAGCCATACGTCCGCAATCCCTCGGAAGACCGTGGATCAAACAGCCCCAAAGGAGGTTTTACGTTCCGGCACCACTTCGTGAGGATGATCGATGAGCGTTCTCGGTACCATCATGTCGCGGATCTTCGGGCATGCACGAGCGGAAGACGGCCCCGCTCCCGCCTCCACGTCCAGCCCCCCGCCTTCCGCAGCTCCCGGCTCGGCATCGCCGGCGCCCAGCGATCGCTCTACCCCGCTGCCCAGCGCTCCTCCGGCATCTACACCGCCCTCCGGCCGCCCCTCCGGGGGAGACGTGGATGTCGCAGCCGTACTGACGGAGAAGGCGGCCAAGCGGACGGAAAATCTGGACTGGCGCCGTTCCATCGTGGATCTGATGAAGCTTCTCGATCTCGACAGCAGCCTGGCGGCCCGCAAAGAACTCGCCAGAGAGCTCCACTACTCGGGCGATACGAACGACAGCGCCACCATGAATGTATGGCTGCACGGGCAGGTGATGAAGAAGCTGGCCGAGAACGGCGGCCGGGTGCCTGACGATCTGAGGGCCTGATCCTGCATCGAATCATAATGCAGTGGCGTCACCCGAAGCACACCAGCTCGGGTGGCTCCGCGCGGCAACAGCTTCACCTGTAGGGACGTCCATAGGGCCGGTAACGCCGAAGAGTTTCACTCGGGGTCTCCCCATACATTTCCCGGTAGACCCGGCCGAAATCGCTCAGGTGAGGAAAGCCCGCCGTCCTGGCGATCGACGTGACGGTCTGATTGGGCTGGGCCTGCTCCAGCAAGGTCCGCGCCACGGTGAGACGATGTCGTTGTATATATTGCATGATGGTGGAGTCGAACTCCCGCCGGAATATGATCTGCAGGGAGCGGAGTGACAGCCCGGCCTGCTCGGCCAGGGCCATCAGGTCGATGTGTCCACTGGACTGCGCATGGATGAAGTCCACGGTCCGGCGCAGCGTCTCCGCGTTCCGGCTCACCTTGGGTCTACGATCAGACCGGGATCGCGCGGCGAGGATCTGGGCGGCTCTCAGTGTAAGGAGTTGCTCCTGCGCGAGCCAGAACTGTTCCGAGTCCAGAATTTGCCCCGGCTCCTTGTCCGCCATGGCGACCATGACCTGCAGGTGGCGCGTGAGCTGGGCGAGACCGGGCAGCGCCTGATCGCCTCCCGCCATCGACAGGGAGGTCAGGAAATTCTCCTCGATCTCGAAAGTGCGCATGGCCTCCGCAACTGCCGCATCCTGTAATCGCAACACGACGAAACGGCCTTTTCGAGCCGTGCCAGAGAACTCGTCACTCGGCAGAAAGACCGCCCGATCCTGCTGAAGCTCGGTCTGCTGCCCGGCCTGCACGAGTTCGAGCGGCGCGCTGGGCACAAGAACGCGAACTGTGGACGTCGATTCGAGCCTGAACGATACACCGGCGCCGTGATCGATCGTCTGCACCAGAGGCCCATCGTCGCGACCTTGGAATACCAGCGTGCTGACGGTCCCGTAGTAGAAGGTGTTTTCAATGAGGTCCAGGCGCTCGATTTCCGGCCCTTTGCTGATGATGCTGTGTCTGACTTCGTCGAACGACGAAGAGCTGAGCCAATGCAGGCGTCTTCCCATGCGGACCGCCTCTATCGGGCGCTGCTTCGTTTTTTTGTCATTCTTTCGCTTCCTATATATAGACTATTAACATGATACTGTGGCCAATCGGCAGTGTCGAGATGTCGCGCTAAAAATATGTGTATCAGGTGATTGTCTGACCGGTGACAGCCTCTCTTGACAGGCTAATGCTTTGGAATAGCCTTCGTTTTCACACGACCATTCGCTGCTCCGCGTGGTAATGTTACGTATAAAGCGTATTTTAGCATTTGCTTAATCGAATTTGGCTTTCCTGAGCCAACACGTATCCGAGTCAAACTATCCACCTCCTCATCTTGGAAGCGAGCTTGCAGCACCGTGTCGTGTGCGAGGCCCCTCGCCATGTTGCAAGGCACTTCCGGTCGTCCGCCACAAGGTGCGCCGATCGCGCCGCCCTTTCAGAGGATTCCAAACATGACCACGGAACCGGCTGCAGGCCGTTCGGGACTTATGGGTATCTTTGCCGATCGCAAGATCGGCACCAAGATCACGTTTGGGTTTGCGTGCGTCCTGGGCATCCTGGCGCTCGCCTCGGGGGCTTCGTATGTCGCCTTCCAGAAGGCCGAGACTGGCTTCGACAATTATGCCCAGCGGGTCGAGGTGGTGAGGATCGTCAGTGATGTCGACCGCGATTTTCTCGCGTTCCGCCGTTACGTCCGCGAGTACTGGATGACCGGCGTGGAACAGAATGTTCAAATGGCCGGGGAGCGCCGCAAGCGGCTGGAAAGCACCATTTCGGAGGGGCTCCGGATCATTCAAAACCCCGAGCGACACGCCAGGATGGAGGGCATACGGGACCAGGTCGCGGTCTATGCGAAGGGGTTCGAGCAGCTGATCCCGTTGCGGCGCGAGCAGGTGAAGCTGACCGAGGATGTTCTGGATTCCGGTGGACGTCAGCTGCGGCTCGATTTCGACGGCTTGCGGGCAGACGCCGCGCGGGCCGGGCAGCCGGACGCCGCTGGCCTGTTCAGCGAGGGCCTGCAGGCCGTCATGCAGGTGCGCCTGAACGTCAACAAGCTGTTGCTGCGTCACGATCCCGCCACCGAGCAGGCTGCCGAGAAGGACGTCGCCGAGCTGAAGCGAATCGTCGGCGACTTGGAGCGGCAACCGCTCGGTCCGGACCTGCGACGCCGCTTGGAGCAGGCCCGGATGCTGGTTGGCCGCTACGAACAAGGCTTCCGGCGGGCGAACGAGATCACGCGCGACATCGAAGCCCTGATCAACGGGAACATGTCGAAACAGGCGGATGCTCTCGCCGCCGATGCGGCTGCGATCAAAACGTCTGGTATCGCCGACGAACGCAGGATCCAGGACGAGACCGCGAGCCTGATCGCCAGCACCGGAACACTCGTGCTGATACTTGCAGCCTGCGGCCTCGTTCTCGGTGTGGCTCTGGCATGGCTGATCGGGCGCGCGATCACCAAGCCGCTGGTGGGCCTGGTCGATGCCATGCGTCGGCTCGGTGCCGGCGATTTCACCGTGGTGCTGCCGGGTCTCGGCCGCAAGGACGAGGTCGGCCAGATGGCGGAGGCCGTCGAGGCCTTCAAGGTCATGTCCGAGGACAAGGCGCGGCGGGAGGCGGAGGAGAAGGCCGAGAGCGACCGCAAGGCGTCGGCGGACCGGAAGGAGGCCATGGTGAAGCTGGCCGATGCGTTCGAAGGGGCGGTCGGCAACATCATCGAAACCGTGTCCTCCGCCTCGACCGAGCTGGAAGCCGCTGCGGGAACCCTGACCAAGACCGCCGAGACGACCCAATCGCTGTCCGGGACGGTCGCCGCGGCGTCCGAGCAGGCGTCCAGCAACGTGCAGTCGGTGGCCTCGGCGACCAACGAGATGGCCTCGTCAGTGAGCGAGATCAGCCGTCAGGTGCAGGAGTCCTCGCGGATCGCCGCAGAGGCGGTCCGGCAGGCGGAAACCACCGATGCGCAGATCACCGAGCTGTCTCAGGCGGCGAACCGGATCGGCGACGTGGTGAAGTTGATCACGGCGATTGCCGAGCAGACCAACTTGCTGGCCCTCAATGCCACCATCGAGGCGGCCCGGGCCGGCGAGGCGGGCAAGGGCTTCGCCGTCGTGGCCCAAGAGGTGAAGGCGCTGGCGGCGCAGACCGCCAAGGCGACCGGCGATATCTCGTCTCAGATCGCCGGGATGCAGACGGCGACGCAAGGCTCGGTTGCCGCCATCAAGACCATCGGCGGGACGATCGGCCGGATCGCGGAGATTTCCGCAACGATCGCGGCGGCCGTCGAGGAGCAGGGGGCCGCGACGCACGAGATTGCCCGCAATGTCCAGCAGGCGGCCTCCGGGACCACTCAGGTGGCCGGCAGCATCACCGAGGTCAACCGGGGAGCGGGTGAAACCGGCTCCGCCTCGGCCCAGGTCCTGTCGTCGGCCCGGTCGCTCGCCAACGAGAGCAACCGGCTGAAGCT
>NZ_JBEOMB010000188.1:0-653 GCF_046000175.1 Rhodoplanes sp. SY1 | reverse complement strand
GGCAAGGAGATGCTGCGCATCAAGGACCGGCACGAGCGCGAGATGCTCTACGGTCCCACCAACGAGGAGATGGTGACCGAGGTCTTCCGCGCTTATGTGCGGTCGTACAAGGACTTGCCGCTGAACCTTTATCACCTGCAATGGAAGTTTCGCGACGAGGTGCGGCCGCGATTCGGGCTGATGCGCGGGCGCGAGTTCCTGATGAAGGACGCCTACTCGTTCGACCTCGACTACGAGGGCGCCAAGCACGCCTACAACAAGATGTTCGTCGCCTATCTGCGGACCTTCACGCGGCTCGGCCTGCGGGCGATCCCGATGGTCGCCGACACCGGTCCGATCGGCGGCAACCTGTCCCACGAGTTCATCATCCTCGCGCAGACCGGCGAGAGCGAGGTGTTCTGCCATCGCGACTATCTCGACCTCCCGGTGCCGGAGGCTGGTGTCGACTTCGACGATGTCGCCGGCATCCAGGCGATCGTCGACCGCTGGACCTCGCACTATGCCGCGACCTCGGAGAAGCACGACGAGGCCGCCTTCGCGGCGATCGCGGAGGCCGACCGGGTGTCGGCGCGCGGCATCGAGGTCGGCCACATCTTCTATTTCGGCACCAAGTACTCGGCCCCGATGAAGGCCGTGGTGGCCCATCCGGACGG
>NZ_JBEOMB010000187.1:0-1998 GCF_046000175.1 Rhodoplanes sp. SY1 | reverse complement strand
CACCGATCATCAGATGAGGCTCTACATGAAGTTCCGTCAAACCGATTTGCTGGCCGTCGCGGCCGCGAAGGCGTCGTTCAGCACGTCCACGGCGTACCGGATCGAGGCCGATCCCCGGCTGCCGTCGCAGAAGAAGGAACCGCGTGGCCGCCGCCGACCGGACCCGTTGGGCGGCCTGTTCGAGGCAGAGGTGGTGCCGATGCTGAAGGCTGCGCCGGGGCTCCGTCCGGTCGCCGTGTTCGAGGAGATGCTGCGGCGCCATCCCGACCTCGGGGCCGGCGTCCGGGGCACTCTGGAACGCCGGATCCGCGCCTGGCGGGCGGTCCACGGCGAGGAGCAGGAGGTCGTGTTCCGCCAGACCCACGCGCCCGGCCGGCTCGGCCTGTCCGACTTCACCGACATGGGCGAGTTCGGCGTCACGGTCGCCGGAGCGCCGCTCGAGCATCGGCTCTACCACTTCCGGCTCGCTTATTCGGGGTTCGAGCACGCCCATGTGGTGCTCGGCGGCGAGAGCTTCGTCGCGCTGGCCGAGGGCTGCAGAACGCCCTGTGGTCGCTCGGCGGGGTGCCGGCGGAGCATCGCACCGACAGCCTGTCGGCCGCCTTCTGCAACCTCGACCAGGAGGCCAAGGACGACCTGAGCCGGCGCTACGAGGACCTGTGCGTTCACTACGGGATGACGCCGACCCGCAACAATGCCGGGGTCGCCCACGAGAACGGCGCCATCGAGGGGTCGCACGGCCACCTGAAGCGGGCGATCGCCGACGCGCTGCTGCTGCGCGGCAGCGCCGACTTCGACGACCTCGCCGCCTATCGAGGCTTCGTCGACGAGATCGTCGCCCGCCGTAATGCCCGCAACGCCAAGCGCATCGACAGCGAGCGCGCCGCCTTGCAGTCCCTGCCGGAGCGGCGCACCTCGGACTACGAGGAGGTGGTGGTCCATGTCACCTCGTCGGGCGGCTTCACGCTGCGCAAGGTGTTCTACACGGTGCCGTCGCGCTTGATCGGCCACCGGCTGCGGGTGCGCCTCTACGACGACCGCCTCGAGGTGTTCGTCGGCGGAACCCGCTGACGACACTGCCGCGCGGGCGGGCCCACCCCGACGGCAAGTACGGCCAGGTGATCGACTATCGGCACGTGATCCACTCGCTGCGCCGCAAGCCGATGGCGCTGCTCGGCCTGGTCTATCGGGACCGGCTGTTCCCGCGTGACGCCTATCGCCGAACCTTCGACCTGTTGCGGGAGAAGCTGCCCGACAAAAAGGCGTGCCGCCTGATGGTCGAGCTGCTCGCCTTGGCGCACGAGCGCGGCTGCGAGGCCGAACTCGCCGAGGAGTTGATCGCCGATCTCGACGTCGCCCGTGTCCCCGACCTCGACCGACTGCGGGCGCGCTTCGCTCCCGATCCCGCCTGCGTGCCGCAGGTCGTCGTGCAGCTCGCCTCGCTCGCCGCCTACGAGTGCCTGGTCGGAACCACCGCGATGGGAGACGCCGCATGAGCACGACCCGCACGGGAACGAGCTGCGTCGACGCCGCCCGCCTCGGCATTCTGCTCAACGAGCTGCGGCTGCCCACCATCAAGGTCTTGTGGCCGCAGTTCGCCGAGCAATCCGACAAGGAGGGCTGGCCGGCCGGGCGCTTCCTCGCCGCCATCGCCGAGCACGAAATCGCCGAGCGGGCCCGCCGTCGCATCGAGCGCCATCTCGTCGAGGCCCGCCTGCCGCCCGGAAAGACCCTCGGCACGTTCGACTTCGACACCGTGCCGATGGTCTCCAAGGCGCAGGTGACCGCGCTCGCCGCCGGCGACGGCTGGGTCGGCAAGGGCGCCAATCTTCTGCTGTTCGGCCCGCCCGGCGGCGGGAAGAGTCACTTGGCTGCAGCCCTCGGGCTCGCCCTGGTCGAGAACGGATGGCGCGTGCTGTCCACTCGCACCACCGATCTCGTCCAGAAGCTTCAGGTCGCGCGCCGCGAGCTCGATCTCGAGGCCGCCATCAATCGGCT
>NZ_JBEOMB010000186.1:0-510 GCF_046000175.1 Rhodoplanes sp. SY1 | reverse complement strand
GATCACGGCCGAGAAGCTGGAGATCCTGCGCTACGCCGACGAGATCTACATCGAGGAGATCCGCCGCGCCGGCCTCTACGACGACATCTGGCAGGCCTTCGCGGTGCTGCTCCCGGTCAAGACCGTCGGCGTGATGGGCGACGGCCGCACCTACGACTACGTCGTCGCGCTGCGCGCCGTCACCTCGACGGACGGCATGACGGCCGACTTCTATCCCTTCGACATGAAGTTCTTGGGCCACGCCGCCACCCGCATCATCAACGAGGTGAAGGGCGTCAACCGCGTCGTCTACGACGTGACGAGCAAGCCCCCGGGCACGATCGAGTGGGAGTGAGGGCATAGCGGCGGCGCGAACGCCCGCGCGTGACGCTCCGCGCGTCGGCCGATGCGTAGGATGGGTGGAGCCGAAGGCGATACCCATCGTTTGGTCGCGACTTGAATCACGATTGGCGTCGGCTCGAGCAATCTCGAATCCGGCGGTTTCCGGTGAAGTCGACCCACACTCCGCTC
>NZ_JBEOMB010000185.1:0-7489 GCF_046000175.1 Rhodoplanes sp. SY1 | reverse complement strand
CGCTTCCTCTGGTCGTTGACGGCCGCGACCGTCTCGACGATGCGCAGCGGCGTGCCGTTGTCCTGCGCGGTCTTGATCAGCGCCAGCGTGTCCTTCGGAAAGCACGAGCCGCCGTAGCCGGGACCGGCATGCAGGAACTTCGAGCCGATGCGGTTGTCGAGGCCGATGCCGCGCGCCACCTCCTGCACGTCGCCGCCGACCTGCTCGCACAGATCCGCCAGCTCGTTGATGAAGGTGATCTTGGTCGCGAGGAACGCGTTCGCCGCGTACTTGATCAGCTCGGCGGTGCCGCGCGCCGTGAACATCAGCGGCGCCTGGTTGAGATACAGCGGCCGGTAGAGCTCGGTCATCACCTTGCGGGCGCGCTCGTCCGTGGTGCCGACGACGATGCGGTCCGGATGCTTGAAGTCGCGGATCGCCGCGCCCTCGCGCAGGAACTCGGGGTTCGACACCACGGCGAACTCGGCGTCCGGCCGGGTCTCGCGGATGATCCGCTCGACCTCGTCGCCGGTGCCGACCGGCACGGTCGACTTGGTGACCACCACGGTGAAGCCGTCGAGTGCCGCCGCGATCTCGCGGGCGCAGGCGTAGACATAGAAGAGATCGGCGTGGCCGTCGCCGCGCCGCGACGGGGTGCCGACCGCGATGAACACGGCGTCGGCCGCCGCCACCGGCCCGGCGAGCGTCGTGGTGAAGTCGAGCCGCTTCTCCCGCACGTTCGAGGCGACCAGCGCGTCGAGGCCCGGCTCGTAGATCGGGATCTCGCCCGCCTGCAGGGCCGCGATCTTGCCGGCGTCCTTGTCGACGCAGGTCACCTCGTGGCCGAAGTCGGCGAAACAGGCCCCGGACACGAGCCCCACATAGCCGGTGCCGATCATCGCAACTCGCATCGACAGCCTCTCCAATGTCACTTTCGATACGGTGCCGGCATAACACGTAACCGTGATGATGTTCGCCCGGTCGAACAGAAGAGCGCGGCGCCAAGGTCGATTCGTGCGGAGTGGCCACCGTCACCCTCTTTGTTTATGTTTTGTTCCCGACACCCGGCGCCGTTTCGACCGCCCGATCCGGCGCCGCGCCCGGGCCGGCTCCGTGCTCGACACGGACCGTCCGTCGCCTTCGTCCGTCGCCGGCGGGTAGATGCGCTCCCGCCACGGCCCGACCTGCGAGGCGTCGTGGTAGTCGTAGACGCGCAGGTGCGGCGTGCGGCCCTGAACCAGCCGCAGGATTTCGGCGACGTCGAGCACCTTCCACCGACGCGCCAGGCGTGCGACGACGTCGTGCTGTGCGGCCAGATCCTGCTTCATCTGGCGCGTGGGTTCGGGCCGCGGAGCGAGGCGGATCCCGATATCGACCACGGTCACCTCCTCCTCGGCCCAGCACCAGCTCCCGATCACATGGGCCTCGATAATCCTATGCATGAAGCCGGGGCGGCCGTTCACATCCGCGATCCGCGCCGTGACCTTGGCGAGGATGGCCGCCGCCTGCCGGCGCGGGATCGGCTGCAGCCGGCGCTCCCGGGTCAGACGCCGGCCGAGCGGCGTCAGCTCGAGGCCCGGGAGCCGGCCCTTGTCGGCGCGCCACCCGGCGACGCCCGCGACATACCCCTGGGCCAGGAGGGCGTTCGCAAGATCGAAGCCGGCCCGCGGGGGAATGCGAAGCCGCAAGGTGAAGTCGATCGGGTGCCAGATCTGATCGCCGATCCGGCGCAGGAGGGACCGGATCTCGTCACTGGAGAAGCCGCACAGGGGAGCCGGCGCGTCGTTCATGTCGTCGGACATAGGGCGTTCCGTGGTCCGTTCGGTTGTCTCGCTCGTCTCACCGGCTCTATCGTCATCGGATAAGCGCTTGGTCCAGGTCCGCTGGGGCGCCCCTCCTCGCCCCGCGGCACGGGTCGTGTGCGGCTCGATCGTGCCTCAGGCGGCGGGCCTGAGTGGCACCGGCCGGTTCGGTGCAGCCGGCCGCCGCGGGTCCTGCGGTTCTGACGGGCCGCGGTTCGGCCGAGTTCCTCGAAGACGTCCCACGGCGTGACATGGAGGTGGCGGGCGCCACCACGCAGCAGCTTGAGGACCTCGTTCGAGCCGAACGTCAGCATGCGCAGGAAGGTGAGGCTTACCTGACCGCTCGCGCGAACCCGGTCCATGTTCTCCTCGGACAACTTCGATCCGGGCCGACGCCGCGCGAGGCGGACGGCGAGGTCGACATCCGAGACTTCGGCCTCCCCGCGAAAGTAGCTGCCGAAGACGTGCGCCTCCGCGATCCGGTAGACGAGCTCGTCGCGGGCATTGATGGCCTCGATCCGCACGAGCGTGTCGGCGATGATCGCGTCGGCCCGGCTCCTCGCGATCGGCTTGAGAAAGCGGGCCGCACACAGGCGCTGGCCGAGATCCGTCACCACGAGGTCGCGCTCGTTCCCCTCGGCGTCCGGCTTCAGCGTGAGCAAGCCGCGCCGGATGAGGGCGTCGGCGAGCTGCTCGGCCCGGGCGATGGGGATGTGGAAATGCGCGGCGATGTCCCCGTCGGTCCAGATGCGGCTGCTGATCCGGCGCAACAGGTCACGGATCAAGGTCATCTTGTAGCCCAGGATGGTCTCGTTCTTGTCGATGCGCATGCGGAAGCCTCCGGTGGTCCGGTTGTTGGTGGTCTTTGGGGGGCGAGAGAGGGAGTGAGAGGCAGGCAGACAGGGAGCGAGAGCGGACGCGACCCCGAGCACGCGTGAGCGTGAGCCGGGACGCCCTCCCCGCTTCAGGCCGCCGAGGCGGGATCGGGACCCGTCTTCGACGACAGCTGCCGGCGTCTCGCTTCGGAGCGGCGCGAGGTGCTCCAGAGCGACTGCGCGACCGCGATCGGCTCGATCGCGACCGCGGTCCACCAGCGCCGTTCGTCACCAGAGTGATGGAGCGCCCGGTGATGGGTGCGGCAGAGCGGGACCGTGTACTCGTCCGAGACCTTGCGGCCCAGCGCACGGGGCTGGGCGAAGCGCAGGTGATGAGGGTCGGACGGCCGCCGGCCGCAGACGAGACACGGCCGCCGCGCGACGAAGCCGAGATGGGCCTTGTCGCGACGACGCTTCGGCGTCGCGATCGGCAGCACGCTCTTGTCGATCGTGCCGGTCGGCACCGATCCGCCCTCCTCCTCCACCCCGTCCGGGCCGGGCTTTCCGGCCGGCGCCTCCACACCGAGCTCGGGGGCGTCGCTGGACGCCGGGAAGTCCACCCAGCCGTCCACCGCCCGTCCGGGCTCGTCGCGAAACCGGTCGACCACCCGGAACGCGGGCGACCGCCTCGCGCCGAACCTCGGCGCAGCCTCCTGGACCGGGCCCCCTGAACCCACTGCAGCACCGCGCAAAGCCTCCTGCGGCGGAACCCTGCGGTGATCGGTCAGGCTGATCGTCACCCGGCCGGCTTCGGTGCGCACGACGCGGACCCCATGCCCCGAGGCTTCGCTGGCATTCCACGGCAGGAGCGCTCGCAGCTCGGCGTGGGCCCGCTGGTGCGCGAGCGAGGCCGGGTGCGTGCCCCGCAGGAGCGTCGCGTACTCGGCCCAGGCGTTCGATGTCGCCATGTCGACCACCCGCATCGCCTGCAGCCGCGGCTCCGGGAGCTCGTCGTCCCACAGCCGGGGTGCCTCCCCGGTCTGCACGGCCCGCCAGAACGCCTTCTCCACGGCGCGGAGAATCGTCTGGTAGAGTGGGTCGGCCTGGACCTCGACCAGCACCCACTTGCCGCCTCCGGTGATGATCGACAGCACCGCCGATCGGGCCTGGACGACGAGCATGTTGTGCTGGAGCTGGGCCATGTGCTTCCTGACCGCAGCCGATTCCGAGAACGACCACGGCAACATGAACTTGGCTTCGAACACCGCCCCGGTCTCCTGGACCAGCCCGTCGAGCGTCGCGGCCATCCACGGCAGCGCGACATGCGCGACGCGCCGCTGGACGTGGCCAACCCGATACCCGGTCTTCTTCTCGTACCAGCGCCGGTTGAGCGGCTCGGTCGCCTGCCCGAGCTGGACGACGAGCTCGTTCGAGAGGTCGCGCGGCGCCACCTCGCCGCGCTTCTCGCGCCACAGGCGCGTCAGCGCACGCTCGTCCCGCCCCATGACGATCCGGGCATCGGAGCCGCCGAGGAAGGTGCGGCGGTCGTTCGCCTCAGCCGTGACCATGATGTTTTCCTTTTTTGTGAAACCGTGTCCGAGTGTCATTCAGCCGGCCTGTCCGATCCGAGCGGCCATAATGATAGAATTTATATTACTGACACCTACGCTTCCTGTCAATAGATTTTCTATCAATTGAGGTGCAGCCGCCGTGGTCACGATCCGACAGTTAAAAGCCGCAAGGGCGCTGCTAGGGTGGTCGCAGTCCGACTTGGCCCATCATTCTGGGGTGTCGGAGCCTACGATCGCACGACTGGAGTCAGAGGACGGCGAACTCGGTGGAAGAGCTAATACAGCTGATAAAATACAGACGGCGATAGAGACCGCTGGCGTAGAGTTTATTCCTGAGAACGGTGGTGGCCTAGGTGTCCGTTTGAAGAAGCGGAATTCATTCCGAAGACGGACGGAGCGGTAACGAGTAACTTTCTAACGCCAGCGCATCAAGCCCAATTCGCGCTCGACCACGCATCTACGCAGCAGTACTCGAAGCCCTGCTGCCGTCCATACTGCGGATCACATCGATCACGAAGTCGAGGTACACGGCCTTGTCCATCAGATTGTCCCGGTGGGAGGTGCTGTCGACGAAAAGGTGGCTGCCCCCCATCGTCGGTCCGATGGCAACCCGCTTTGCCGAAATTCATCAGCGCCCTCCCGGGCATCGCCGACCGGTACGAGATCATATTCGTCAACGACTGCTCGAAGGACGAGACGGTCGCCGAGGTCTGCCACCTGACGGTTGCCGATCCGCGAGTTTGCTGCTGGCGTTGGAGGACTGGAGGCCATGATCGCGGACCGCGATCAGCTCGATCTGACACAACAGCCCGATGTCGAGACATTCATCGCCGAGCGTCGTCCAGAGGCGGTGTTCCTGGTGGCTGGACGGGTCGGTGGAATTCAAACCAACGCGACCTATCCGGCTCAGTTCTCCTTGAGAATCTGGAGGCTTCTGTGAGGTCGCGATTCACCGAGAAGCCTGCGGGAGGGCCCGAGTGCGACCTTAATGAAGCCAGATTGAGCGAAGCCGCGGGCGTCGAGAGCCCTATGGGAGAAGTGTCGGAAGGGTGCGGGTCATCGGAATCCGGATGACGCGTGCGGCTCGGCAACCGAGGGGCGATTGGTCGACGCGACCGACGATTCGACGCACTGGGATGCTGCTGTCGATACTGTTGCGACAGCGGTCTCGCCGGTCGCGACGCGGACATGGGCGGATCGGGCTGGATCACGATCGGCGGTTCCGGGCCAACACGTGATCGGTGCGTCGAGATCCTTCGGGTTCGTGTCATGACGTGTCGCAGCAGAACGGCCGAAGGGAGCAAGGCGAGCGTGGCACGACGGCGACACGCCGCACGAGGCCGCCGCAGTCCGGACAGGCCGGGAGGGCGTCGGATCGGTCGTGATCGTCGCCCGACAGGTTGCGAACCATCATGTCGTCGATCATTCGCCGACGCAGCGGGCTCATCGTAGCCATCGAGCTCTCCTGATCCGAGAGGGGTGGTCTTGGCAGTCCTCAGTCTCTCAGACAGGAGCCTCACCTCAGCAGCAGCCCCACCCCGCCTACCGAGCAGCGGGTTCGTTCAATCGGTGGTCGCGATCGCCTGGTGCGCGCATCCTTTGAGAGCGGGAATACATTCGCGCATTCAATGGCTTCCCTAAACTTCACGGTCGAATCGATCGCACCTAATCGAGGACACCGCCGGGTGACGCACTGCGTGCATGGTGACGCAGTACTGCGCCCTCGCCCTGAGCAGCCCCGGAAGGCGCGCAATCGTGATCACCACGCGCCGGACTCATCCATGGCTAGGGTCGGGACTCAATTGAGCCACCAGGCGACGGTGGCGGCAAGGATTGCGCCGGCGAGGAAGTTTCTGGCGAGCTTGTCGTAGCGCGTTGCGACGCGGCGGAAGTCCTTGAGCCGCGAGAACATCGTAACCGGCGTGAGCGCCCCACCTCGTCGGGAGCGGCTGGGCCGTCGTAGACGGTCGTGTCGGCAGGACCGATGCGAGGTGTCGCGATGGATAATGACAGGCATCAAGACAGTCACGAAGGTGAGCGCTACCAGCGGGTCGAGGTGATCACGGGGCGGCGGCGCCGGCGGACATGGTCGTCGGCGGAGAAAGCCGCGATCGTGGCGGAGAGCTTCGAGCCCGGCGCGAATGTGTCGGAGGTGGCGCGGCGTCACGGCTTGAACGGCGGACTGCTGTTCGGATGGCGGCGGCAGGCAATGGCCGGCGCACTCGGCCGTGAGAGCGCGCACCTGGAGGATGACACGCTATCCTTCGTGCCTGTGTCGATCGCATGCGAGCAGGGTAATTCGACGACCGCGCTGGAAGAGGAGTCGGCGCCTGCCGCTGGGGGCGGCGCCGCGTCGGCGATGATCGAGATCGTGATCGGCGCCATGACAATCCGGGTTCCGGACGGCGTCGACCAGTCGACGCTCGCGGCGGTGCTGGGCGCGGTTCGAGGGCTGTGGTGATCCCGCTGCGGTCGGAGTTGCGGGTGCTGGTGGCGACGCAGCCGGTCGACTTCCGGGCCGGCATGGATCGGCTCGCGACACTGGTCGAGACGGTGCTGAAGGAGAACCCGTTCGCCGGGGACGTGTTCGTGTTCCTCTCGAAGCGTCGGGCGAACCGGCTGAAGCTCCTGATGTGGGATGGGTCGGGCCTGATTCTCGCGACCAAACGTCTGGAGGACGGGGTGTTCACATAACCTCCGATCCGGGACGGCGTGTGCCCGCTGACTGCGGCGCAATTGGCCATGCTGGTCGCCGGGCTCGACTGGACACGGGTCGGCACGAATCCCGTGAAGAGGCCCACGCGAGCGGCGTAAAAGCGTTGATTCGACTGGCGATTCGGTGTGCTCCGAGGTATCTTTGGGCATGCCGCTTCGCGCCGCCGATCTGCCCTCCGACCCCGACCGGCTCGCCGCTCTGGCGTTGACGCTCGCGGCTGAGAACGAGCGGCTGCGGGCCTGGGTGGACAGCCTGAAGGCCATGGTCTTCGGGCCGCGCTCCGAACGGCAACCGCTCGCCGATGCCGGCCAGGGCGCGCTCGACTTCGGCGACACCGCCCTCTGCACGACAGCGGCCGTCGTGACCAGCGACGTCACCGCGAGCAAGGATCGTTCGGCTCCGGAACGGACGCCACAGCAGCCGCGCAAGCCGGCGACCCGCAACATCGGCGCGTTGCCGAAGCATCTGCCCCGCTGCGAGAGGGTGATCGAACCGGAGAGCACGGCCTGCCCGTGCTGCGCCGGGGCGATGCATCGCATCGGCGAGGACGTGAGCGAAGCGCTCGACGTGGTGCCGGCGATCTACCGGGTGCTGCGGACGATCCGG
>NZ_JBEOMB010000184.1:0-6625 GCF_046000175.1 Rhodoplanes sp. SY1 | reverse complement strand
GTCGAGCGCCATGTCGCCGACATTGTTGACCAGCACGTCGCAGCCGCCGAAGCTGCCGAAGCAGGTCTCGGCGATCTTGAGGACGTCGGCATGCGAGCCGATGTCGCCCTTCACGGCGATCGCCTTGCGGCCCTTCGCCTCGATCTGCTTGACCACCTCCTCGGCGCCCTTGGCGGAGGAGTTGTAATGGACGACGACGTCGGCGCCCTCGTCCGCGAAGGCGAGCGCCAGCACGGCACCGAAGCCGCGGCCGGAGCCCGTCACGAGCACCTTCTTGTCCTGGAAACGACCCATCTCAGTGTTCCTTCTCGAAGCGTGATCTCCCGGAACCCGGCCGCGTGTGCGGCCGGGCTCGCCTCGTCTGCACGAGGCCGGGGATAATCAGCCGTGGCGTTTGACGATCTCGACGAACTCCGCGTCGGTCAGCAGGCCGCGCTTCTGCAGGGCGAGCTTCTTGACCTCGGCGAGCAGCACCGGGACCTTGTCGTCGCCGACCTTGAGGCCGAGCTCCTCGCCCTTCAGCGTGATCGACGCGGCACCGCTCTTCTTGCCGAGCACGATGCCGCGCGGCGTGTCGAGCAGCGAGGCGGCGTAGGGCTCGATCGCGTGCGGCAGGTGGAACTGCGCCGCCACCGCGCCGGTCTCGCGCACGAACAGGTTCTCGCCGACCACCGGCTTCCACGGCTCGAGCCCGTAACGGGCGATCTGCCGCAGCCGCTCCGAGGCCTTGCGGACCTTGGTGAGGTCGAGGCCGGTGTCGATGCCGTAGAGCAGCTCGAGCGCCAGCGCGATCTCCGGGATGTTGGCGTTGCCGCCCCGCTCGCCGATGCCGTCCACGGTGCCGTGGATCCAGGCCGCGCCGGCATCGATCGCCGCGACCGCGCTCGCGGTCGCGAGACCGAAGTCGTTGTGGCCGTGATAATGAATCGGCACGCTCTCGCCGACCCATTCGCGCGACTTGCCGATCAGGAACGTCACCGCCTCGGGGGTGGCGATGCCGAGCGTGTCGACGACCGCGATCTCCTTGGCGCCGACGTCGAGCGCCGTCTTGTAGACGTGCTCGAAGAAGCCGAGATCGGCGCGCGTCGAGTCGACGCCGAAGAAGCAGACATGGATGCCGTTCTCGGTGGCGAACTTCACCGCGGTCTTGATCCGCTCCAGCACCTTCTCGCGGGTGACCTCGAGGGCGGCGAGCTTGGGATCGGAGATCGGCGCCTCGATGACGCAGTATTTCAGGCCGAGGTCGATCACCGCGGCCACATCGTCCACGAGAGCGCGTGAGAAGCCCCACACCTCCGCCTTCAGGCCGGCCTTGGCGATCGCCCGGATCGCCTCCTTGTCCTCGTCGGAGACGCGCGGGAAGCCCGCCTCGATGCGGCCGACGCCGAGGCCGTCGACCATCCTGGCGATCTCGAGCTTCTGCTCGGGATCGAAGGCGGCGCCGACCGCCTGCTCGCCGTCACGCAGCGTCGTGTCGTAGAACTTCGCGGCGCGCTTCGAACGGCCCGCGAGGGCGACCTCGTTGAGCGTGCCGGACCAGACCTTGGTGCGATCGATCATGGCCGGTCCTCAGAAGCCCTGCCACGCCGGCGCGTCGACCCCGTAGGCCTCCTTCCAGGAGATCACCTTGTTGCGGAGCACGCCGATCTTCTCGATCTCGGCCTCCATCACGTCGCCCGGCTTGAGATACCAGGCCTCCGGATCGGCGCTGAACGCCGCCACGCCCGACACCGTGCCGGTGGTGAGGATGTCGCCGGCGTTGTAGCCGAGCGGCGAGAACTTGGAGAGCAGCTGCGGGATCGTCACCGACATGTGGCTCGAGTTGGAGATCTGGCGCTTCTCGCCGTTCACCCGCAGCTCGAGGTTCAGATTGTAGGGATCCGGAATCTCGTCCGGCGTCACGATCCACGGACCGAACGGGCAGAAGGTGTCGATCGACTTCGAGAAGCAGAAGTTCGCCGATTCCATCTCGCGGCGCTGGATGTCGCGCGCGGTGATGTCGTTGAAGATCACGTAGCCGCCGATGTACTCGGACGCTTCCTTCTCGGTGAAGAACTTGCCCGGCTTGGCGAGCAGCACGCACAGCTCGAGCTCGTAGTCGAGGCACTTCGTGAGATGCTCCGGATAGACGACCGGATCCTCGGGACCGATGATCGCGTCGACGTTCTGGAAGAACACGATCCACGGCTTGATCGCGGCGACCCAGTTGGAGCGGTCGCCCTCGTGGGCGTGCTCGGCGTAGTTGCCGGCCGTGTGGAAGATCTTCTTCGGCTGGATCGGCGCGCACAGCTTGACGTCGGCGAGCTTGAAGCGGCGCTTGGTCAGGCGCTTCTCGGCCTGGTCCTTCACCGGGGCGCCGAGCTCGAACAGCGTGCGCATGTCCGGCACGTCGATCACGACGACCTCGTTGCCGTCGACGGCGCCGACCAGTTGCTCGGTCCCGACCTTGAATGTGGCTAGCTTCATGCCTCGTCTCCTGATGCAGGCGTTTCCGGTGGTCCCCGACCCGCGAGCCCGGGGGTGGTCGCGGCGCGGCCGGGTCCCGGCCTCGGTCGGTGATGCCGAACGATGAGAACGCTCGTGTTCACGACCTCGAACCGGAGGTCGTCGTCGGGCCGGAGAGTGGAGCGGGGCGCGATCGAGGTCCAATATGGAGTTTTGGGAACGCTATCGGGCCCGATTATGCCCATGGGCACGAGTACGGACCCGGTGTGCGGCGCAGCACGGCCGGTCACGTCGCCAGAACGGCCGCGACGATCGCCATCGCCGACCGGACGGCCGCCTCGCGCTTTCCGAATTTCGTAGTTTACGCAAGTGCTTCGAGGGACATTGCGGATTTCTCGGGCGGTGATGCAGGCGGCGTCGAAGGACCGGCGCGCCCTCGTTGCAGCGCAGCACGCCGGTGCCGGCGTCCATGCGCGTCGTGCGCAGCCGGACCGGCATTCCGGCAAGGCGCGCCCACCGTCGGGCGATTCGGCGGGCCGCGGCGCTACCCCTGGTTCGCGGTCGGGGCGGCTCCGCCGCCTTCCGTGCCCGGGGCGAAGCGTATAGGCTCCGGCCCGCATCGGGCGGCCCGGGCCTCGCCGCCGACAGGATCGACCCCACGATGAAGATCGAACCGCGCCGCCTCCTGGAGCTTCTCGCCGTGGCGCGGCACGGCTCGATCAGCGGGGCGGCCGAAGCCGTCAACATGTCCCAGCCGGCGCTGTCGCAGAGCATCGCGCTCCTGGAGCGCGAGGTCGGCGTGAAGGTGCTGGAGCGCGGCCGCCAGGGGGCGCGACTCAACGACTTCGGCGACGCGCTGGTGTTCTACGCCCAGGCGCTCGAATCGCTGCTCGGCCGCGCCGGCGAGGAGATCCGCATGCGCTCGCTGGGGCTGGAGGGCACGCTCGCGCTCGGCATCACCCCGGTGACGGCCGTCGACCTGGTGCCGCGCTGCCTCGAACTCCTGATGCGCGAGAGCCCGAACATCGCCATCAAGGTGATCGACGGGCTCGACCAGGAGATCACCGAGATGCTGCGCACCCGTCAGCTCGACGTGCTGGTGCGCCGGCTCGGCATCGCCCCGCAATACACCGACATCGAGGAGGAGCCGCTGTTCGGCGTCGACTGGTCGCTGATCGCGGCGCCCGACCATCCGCTCGCGCAGCGCGCCTCGGTGCGGCTCCGCGATCTCGCCGACGTGCAGTGGGTGCTGCCGGCCGGCGGCAGCGCGTTCCGCCAGCAGATGGAGCTGGTGTTCACCTCGGTCGGCCAGGCCTGGCCGGTGCGCGGCATCAGCACCAACTCGATCCTCGCCATCAAGGCGATCGTGATGAACTCGGCCTGCGTGTCGGTGATCTCGCCGCGCCTGGTCGAAGTCGAGGCGGCGGCCGGCCGCCTGAAGGTGATCCCGCTGGAGGATGTCGGCCCGCCCCGTCCGGTCGGGCTCGTCTGGCGGCGCGGCGAGAAGCTGTCGCCGGTCGCGGCGCGCTTCGCCAAGATCCTGCGCACGCTGGCGCAGGAGGAGACCGACCTGCGCGACGCCGCGTCCGCCACGGCCGCGCCGTGAGGGGTGGCGCCGCCGTCGGCCGGCGCCGGGCAGAGCTCACATCAGGCAGACCGTGCCGGTGCCCATGAGGCCGATGGCGCGGGCGGCGCCGCGGCTGATGTCGATGTGCAGGCCGGGCGTGTAGGGGCCGCGGTCGTTGACCACCACCTCGACGGCGCGGCCGGTGCGCGGATTTTTCACCGTCAGCCGGGTGCCGAACGGCAGGGTGCGGTGCGCCGCCGTGAAGCCGTCCGGATCGAAGCGTTGGCCGCTCGCCGTCTTGGTGCCCTGCCAGTAGTAGGCCGAGCGCACCAGCCTGCCGCCGCCGCAGCGCGGATCCCCCGTGTCGCCGGCCGGCCGGGCACGCGGTAGCGGGACCGCCGGCGGCGTCAGGGAGGCGAGCTGCGGGCCGGCCCCCGCCGAAGTGGACGTGGACTGCAGCGGATTGGGTGGCCCGGCCGGCGCGGCGACCATCCTGGCCGGACGCGGGCGCGGCACCGGCACGGCGACGGGCACCGCTTCGCCCGGCGCCGCCGAGGCGACCCGGGTCGCGGCCGTGCCGGTCGAAGTCGACGTCGTCGTGGTGGTTTTGGACGGGGGTGTCCGCGCCGTCCGGTCGGCGGCCTCGGTGGCGGCGGCCTCCGGCAGCACCGCGCCGGCGAGCCCGACCCACAGGCCGGCGCCGCCCAGCACCCCCATCAGGGGTGCCCGCAAGACTGATCCACCCGAAGACGACACGTAAAAAGCGATCGATTCACGCAACGCGAACGCGCGCATGCTGTCCCCGCCGGCGAGAACGCACCGGCTCCCCATTCGACGCGACCGACCGAAAAGAGCCGGCCCGCTCCGCGGCCGGATCGCGGCCGCCCCCCGTGGCGTCGACGCGCCTTGCCCCGCGCGCCGTTGACCGGCTTCGAGCGTGTGCTACACAGGTGGCCGAATTGAGGCTGAAAATCGTTGTCGGTCAGGCCATTGGTGCGTCAGGCCAACGGTCGACCGACGGCCGGCCTCGCGCAGTCCCGGCGCCGCCCGACATGACGCCGGTCGGCTGCGACCCCAGACACCGCGGCCCGGGCTGCCGTCGACTCGGCATCCATCAAGACCGCGCGCAACCGGACTGCGACCATGACGATCCGTCTGCACCGCGGCGACCTGCCGGACCTCGCCCGCTACACCGGCGCGGTCGCCATCGACACCGAGACGATGGGGCTCAATCCGGCCCGCGATCGGCTGTGCGTGGTCCAGCTCTCGCCCGGCGACGGCTCGGCCGACGTCGTCCAGATCCCGCGCGACAACCCGGACGCGCCCAATCTGATGGCGCTGCTCGCCGACCGGCAGCGGCTGAAGATCTTCCACTACGCCCGCTTCGATCTCGCCGTCCTCTACAAGACCCTCGGCGTGATGCCCGGCCCGGTCTGGTGCACCAAGATCGCCTCGCGGTTGACCCGCACCTACACGGACCGCCACGGCCTCAAGGATCTCGTCAAGGAGGTGCTCGGCATCGACGTCTCGAAGCAGCAGCAATCCTCCGATTGGGGCGCCGACGAGCTCAGCGAGGCGCAGATCGCCTATGCGGCCTCCGACGTCCTCCACCTGCACGCCCTCAAGGCGCGGCTGGAGGAGATGCTGGCGCGCGAGAACCGCACCGATCTCGCCACCGCCTGCTTCGGCTTCCTGCCCGTGCGGGCGATCCTCGACCTCGCCGGCTGGGCCGAGGAGGACATCTTCGCCCATTCGTGAGGGCTGGTGTGACGGCATGCCCCGCCCGATCGGGCGAGGCCTGCGAGGGCCGCCGTGGGACGGCCATATTCGCGGGCGACCCTGTCGGGCTCGTGATCGCCCGGACGAGCCTCCTGGGGTTACAGGAACCTGGGGTTACAGGGACCTGGGATTACAGGATCTGGGTTCCGGAGCGAGACGCTGGGGATGAACCGCCTGAACGCCGTGCCCGCATCCTACCGAGACGGTCCGCACCGGGCCGGCGCCCTCGCCGGCGTGTCGGCGCGCGACCTGTCGGGCCGGGACGGATCGGGCCGCGGGATGCCGGTGCGCGAGGCGACCGCGCGCGAGGCGTCGCGGGCGCGCCTGCTGCCCAAGAACGACGCCGACCGCCGGTTCCGCCGGGCGGCCCGCCACAGCCGCATGATCCGCCTGCTGCGGATCGCGATCCCCGCCGCCATCGTGGCCGCTGGCGGCGTGCTCGTGGTCGCCGTGTTCTTCAACCCGTTCCAGCCGGTCGAGACCGTGATCGATCCCGGCAAGCTGGTCGTCAGCGGCTCCAAGATCACCATGGAGCTGCCGCGCCTCGCCGGCTTCACGGCCGACCAGAAGCCCTACGCCCTCACGGCCCGCGCCGCCGCCCAGGACCTGAGCAGGCCGGACCTGCTCGAGCTCACCGATCTGCGCGCCCAGGTCGACACCGACGACCAGGGCGCCGTCACCGTGCGCACCGGCAAGGGCTTCGAGGCGAAGCTCCAGGAGGCCGTGCTGGACGTCAAGAAGGGCACCATCGTCTCCGAGGCGCCCGTCAAGGTGACGCTGCCGAACGGCACCGTCGACGCCAACCGGCTCGACATCTCCGACGGCGGCTCGGTG
>NZ_JBEOMB010000183.1:0-6112 GCF_046000175.1 Rhodoplanes sp. SY1 | reverse complement strand
TGAGGTTGCCGTCCAGCATAATGATGCGGTCGGCGACACCGAGCCAGCGCAGCTTGTCGTCCATCACGTCGGAGCCGCTGCTGCGGCGCACGAGCCCGTAGACGTCGTAGCCCTTGTCGAGCAGGAACTGCGACAGATACGCTCCGTCCTGACCGGTGATGCCGGTGATCAACCCACGCTTCATGGGGTGCCCTCTAACGCCGAAGTCTCTGACACGATGCTCACTGAGCAGCCTACTTACGGGGCATGGGTCGGCCAGTCCAGCGCTTCTGTCATCTATGCGCGTTTTAGAACAGCAAGAATACAAGCTTCGCGTGTCAAGGAAGCGACCGCATCCATCCGGCAAGAAGGACGGAGTTCCGGCTCTTCCGAAAAACGGCTAAAGCAAGCTCCCGGCGGCTCTCGCGTTTTATGGTCCTCCGCGAGGCTCGCTTCCACTGTTCAAAGTAGTTGATTCAACAATGGAAAGCGAGAAGCCGAGGTTGGGTCAGAGTTTTCAAACGGAGTTCTCCATGGCTCGTCCGAAGATTGTCCCCCTCCTGCTCGCCGGCGGCTCCGGCACAAGGCTCTGGCCGGTGTCGCGCGACGCGATGCCGAAGCAGTTCCTACCGCTGGTCGGCGATCGCTCGACCTACCAGCAGGCGCTGGCGCGGGTCTCCAATCCGGACCTGTTCGCGCCGCCGATCGTCATGACGGCGAACGACTTCCGCTTCTTCGCCAAGACCCAGGCCGAGGCGCTCGGGATCGATGCAACGGTGGTGCTGGAGCCGCTGCGGCGCGACTCGGGGCCGGCTATCGCGGCCGGCGCGGGACTCGCCCGCAGCCGCGATCCCGACGCCGTCGTCCTGGCGATCGCGGCCGACCACGTGATTCTCGATCAGGATGTGTTCGAGGCGACCTGCGCGGCCGGGCTCGAGGCCGCCGTCGCGGGGAACATCGTCACTTTCGGCATCCTGCCGGCCTCGCCGAAGACCAACTACGGCTACATCCGCCGCGGCGAGAGCCTCGGCATCGAAGGCGTCGCCAAGGTCGCGGCCTTCGTCGAGAAGCCGGACGCGGCGACCGCGGCCCGCTACGTAGCCGACGGATACCTGTGGAACTCGGGCAACTTCCTGTTCGGCGCCGAGGCGCTGCTCTCCGAGCTCGCCCGCTTCGAGCCCGAGATGGCGCGCGCCGTCGTCGCCGCGGTCGACGAGGCCTCGCTCGATCTCGGCTTCGTGCGTCTCGACGCGGAGGCCTTCGGAGCGGCGCCGCAGAAGTCGATCGACTACGCTGTGATGGAGCGCACCGACCGCACCGCCGTGATCGAGGGCCGCTTCCGCTGGTCCGACATCGGCTCGTGGGATGCCGTGTTCGACATCGCCGAGCGCGACGCCGCCGGCAATGTGGTGTCGGGGCCGGCCGCGACCTTCGAGACGCAGGACTGCGTGATCCACGCCGAGGACCGGCTGACCGTGGCGCTCGGCGTCAAGGACCTCGTCATCGTCACGACGCCCGACGCTGTTCTGGTTCTGCCGCGCTCGCGCGCCGAGGACGTCAAAGGCGCGGTCGCCATACTCAAGAAGCAGGGCCGTGGCGAGGCGACGGCACACCGGCTCTGCCATCGGCCTTGGGCCACTACGACTCGCTCGACCGCGGAGAACGTTATCAGGTGAAGCGCATCGTCGTGTCGCCGGGCGCGCAGCTCTCGCTGCAGCGGCACTATCACCGGGCCGAGCACTGGGTGGTGGTGCGCGGCACCGCCGAGGTGACGACCGGCGAAATGTGCAAGATGGTGCACGAGAACGAGTCGATCTACATCCCGATCGGCACGGTCCACCGCCTCGCCAATCCGGGCAAGATCCCGCTAGAGCTGGTCGAGGTGCAGACCGGCAGCTATCTGGGCGAGGACGATATCGTCCGACTTGAGGACGTCTATCAGCGCAGTTAATTCGGGCAGCAGTGGCATGAGGCGCGGTGTTGCCAGCCTTGAGCCAGGGGAATCGCATATGACCTGAGGTGATCGCGCTTGCGAGGGCGCGAATCATGGATTCTTGAGGGGACTCCGCAACAACGGAGGCCCCATGCAGCTCTTTATCGCCGCATTCGAGGATGTTCCCGATCCACCCACCGAGAACGTCAGGCACGATCTCGTCAAGATGCTGATCGTCGCTTTCGTCGCTGTGCTGTGCGGCGCGCAGAGCTGTGCGGAGATGGCCGCGTTCGGACGCGAGAAGATCAAGTTCTTCAAGCGTTTTCTGAAGCTCAAGCACGGCATCCCCTCGCACGACACGTTCTCCACCGTGCTTCGCATGCTCGATCCGAAGGCGCTCGATGCGGCGTTCGGCCAGATCAACGCTCGGCTGGTCGCAGCGCTGGCGAAAGGAGGCGTGATTGCCATCGACGGCAAGTCGCTGAAAGGCGCCTACGACAAGGGCGGCAAGAGCGCGCCGAAGATGATGGTCTCGGCTTACGCAGCGGGCCTCAGGCTGACGCTGGCAACGGTTGCGGCCGAGAATCGCAACGAGTTCGATGCCGCGCTCGAGGTGATCGGCCTCGTCGATCTCAAGGGAAAGATCGTCACCGGCGATGCGCTCCATTGCAACCGGCGCATGGTGGAGAGGATCGTCGAGAAGGGCGGCGACTACTGCATCGCGCTTAAGGGAAACCAGGAATCGCTGCTGTCCGACGCGCGCGCCTGCCTGCTGGCAGCCGAGAAGCCGAAGGGGGCCAGGAATGCGCTGCCGACCGCCAAGACCGAGACGAAGGCGCACGGCCGCATCGAGACCCGCGTCGCCGTCGTGGTCGATGCCAAGGGGCTGGCCGAGTATCACGAGTTTGAGGGCCTGAAGGCATTCGGGCGTGTCGAGGCCACGAGGCGGACCGACGGCACGACCACGACCGACGTGCGCATCTTCGCGTTGTCGCGCAAGCTGTCGCCGCAGGCCCTCTTGGACACCGCGCGTGCGTACTGGCTGATCGAGAACGCGCTGCACTGGCAACTCGACGTCTCGTTCGGAGAGGACGCGGCGCGCAACCGCAAGGACAACGGCCCGGCCAACATCGCCGTGCTCCGCCGCCGTGCGCTGGACGTCGCCCGCCTCGATCAAAGCAATGGATCACTGACGACCAAGCTCAAGCGCGCCGGCTGGAACGACGCGTTCTTGCTCGAGCTGCTCGGCCATATGCGATAGCCCTAGGTGTTTGGTCCCGGGATGAGGTGGCGCGGATCGATTTTGAATCGGGACGGGTCTTTCGTCCAGGCCTCGCAGATCGCCTCGAAGGGCGTCTTCCACCGGATTGCTTTCAGGTGCTTGGCGAAGTTGTAGGCCTTGACGAAGGCCAGGACGTGCGCCTTGAGGCTATCGAGGTCGGAGTAGTGGAAGACATTGACGGTCGCATCCTTGATAGTCCTATTCATCCGTTCGGCCTGACCGTTGGTCCACGGATGGTAGGGCTTGGTCAGGCGATGATCGATGCTGTGCTCGCGGCAGACGCGGTCGAAAACGTGCAGGCTGAACCTTGCCGTGGGGCCTGACCTGTTCTTCGGCAGGTCGGCGAACGTGATGCCGTTGTCGGTCAACACGGTGTGGATCTTGTAAGGGAAAGCTTCGACGACGTTGCGCAAGAAGCCTGCGGCGATGAGCTTCGTTGCCTGGTCATGAAACTCGACGTAGGTGAACTTCGAGACGCGATCGATAGCCAGGAACATATGCAGCTTGCCCTGGGTCAGGCGCAGTTCGCAGATGTCGATGTGGACGTAGCCGATCGGCGTTTCGGCGAATCGTCCGCGCTTCGATACAGGTTGATCTCCGTCCGGCAGTCGGGAGATGCCGTGCCTCTCAAGGCAACGATGGAGGCTCGAACGGGTCAGCCGCGGAATGCTCTCGCGAAGGCAGCCGAGGACGTCGTCGAGCGGCAGCAGAGTCCGCCTCCGGAACTCGACGATCATGGCTTCCTCGACCGGCGTGAGGACGGTGCTACGGGGCTTGCGAGGCCCCATTGGCGCGTCCGACGTCGTGGTTCTCACCCGCCATTTCGCCACCGTCGTGCGGCTGAGGCCGTATTGTCGCGCGAGGGTGCCGGTCTTCTCTTTCGACGCTTGGAGCTCGGCTCGAACTCTCGGCGTCGTGCGGGCGCTCCCGTGAAGAACGTCTGCCACAGCGAATCCTCCCCTTCTCGGGTCAAGAATACGCCACGACTCTTCGGGACTGAACACCTAGGGTCAATCCCGAACCGCCGCGCCGCTGCCGCTTGCTCAGTCCTTCGATTGGAACCGCGTATCGAACCTTCTCGTAGAGTTCCACTCGCTTCATCCCTCGCCCTTTGCCATCTCAGGCTCAGGGCTTCCAGCTGCCGGATTTTTACTCCGGCGCAACCGACCCGTTCGGCTGCTTCACTGAAGGATTTTTGCTCCGGCGCTTATACGTCGGACAAGTCGGACCAGACTGCGATCAGCAGCGCCTTGAACAGCGCGAGGGGCGGCCAAGCGGGCTCGCCCTTGGCCGCGCACGAGATCACTTCGAATTCTCGCACGATCGGCACCCAGTCGATAAGCGCCTTGAGCGCGTCGAGTGACGACCGGTTGCGACCTGGTCCAGAACCGAATTGAGGTGTCTCCTGACCGATCCGCCGTCGTGACATCGCCCGCTCCCGATCCGCTCTACGGATCAGCGAGTCAGAAATTCAATGCGTCGGCCAGAGCTATCCGCGCACGGGTCTCATTAGGCGGCGGTGATCCGCGCCCGGCACGCCGTCAGCACGTCGGACAGCGCCTCGTCCAGGCTCCGCCGTGGCTTCCAGCCGAGCAGACGGCGAACCCGCGACGCGTCGCCGACGATCCGCGGAAGATCGCTTGCGCGCAATCGCGCGGGATCCTGCTCCACCGTGATTGCCACTCGGCTGGCGGCGATCAGCCGATCCATCACAGCCTGCATGCTAACCGGAAGCCCCGACGCGATGTTCAGGATCGTTCCAGGGGGAAGCTCCGCGGCGTGCCGAATCGCCAGCGAATAGGCCTCCGCGACATCAGCGACGTGCAGGAAATCGCGCTCCGCCGTCAGATTGCCGACCCAAATGATGGGCGGCTGCACGCCGGCCTCGATGCGGGCGATCTGCATCGCGACGCTCGGGACGAAGAAGTTCTCGGTCTGGCCCGCGCCCGTATGGTTGAAGGGGCGAATCCTGATCACTCGCAGGCCGCGCTGCGCCAGCGCGCCAAGGGCGAGGTCCGCGGCGGCCTTGGTGACCCCGTAGTTGTCGACCGGCGCGAGCAGCGTCTCTTCATCCAACGGGGCTCCGGTCCGGGCGCTGTGACCGTAGATCTGGCCGGAGCCGACGAAGATCAGGATGCACTGCGGTGCGTGGGCCATGATCGCGTAAGCGATGTTGAGCGTCCCCTCGACATGCACGTGCCACGCCTTGCGCCAGTCGGCGCTCGCCGCGACGGGGGCTGCGATCCCGGCGAGATGAACGACGCAGTCGGGCTTCAGGCGCGCGATCGTGTCCACCACGGCGCATTTGTCAGTGATGTCGAGGCCCAGCAGCGGCCCAAGCTTGGGGTGCTGTTCGGGGGCCTGAGAGGTCGGAACGAGTTCCAGACGCGGCCCGATCGCTTGCCCGATCGCTGAACATAAGTGGGGGCCGACGAAACCACCTGCACCCGTAATCAAAGTTCGCACGGGCAACTCCCCATTCGGCTCGCACCCCGACCCGCGCCGTCGCGTGTGGCACTTCCACAATCTTACTGTGCGGTCCGAGTCGGTTCAACCATCGTCCGGTTCGCAAGGACGGCGCGAATCGTCGCCCGTGATGATCCATGCGAGCGGCGGCGCTCAAGTCATCGCGGCCGAGGTGTGCGCCCGCATCATCGTCGCGAGACCGGCCCGCGTGTCGGCGGACGGCTGCCAACCGGTCGCGAGAAGCTTGCCGGGGTCGACCACCAGCGCGCCGCCGATCTGGTCCCAGCTCGCGGTGCGTCCTGCCGCACGCAGAAGCCCGGCGATCAGCGGCGGAGGAACCGCGAACCCGCGTGGCGGGCGTCCGCAGGCGGTCCGCAGCACGGCGATCATCTCGGCGAGGCTCAGGACCTCGCGATCGGCGACCACGTAGGTCTAGCAGGCTGTTGAAATTC
>NZ_JBEOMB010000182.1:0-540 GCF_046000175.1 Rhodoplanes sp. SY1 | reverse complement strand
CCAGGATCTGGGCGTGGCCCGCGACCTCGGAGCGGATGCCCTTGATGCGCGCCGCCTCGGGATCGATGGCGTTGTCGAAGGCGAGCGGTCCGTCGACGATGCCGCCGGTAATCTGGCCGCGCTCGGCCATCTTGCACAGCGCCGCCGCCTCGATGGTCGAGGGGATCTTGGTCGTCACCGTCTCGACCGCCGACAGGATCGCGACGCGCGGCGTGCCGAGGCCGATCCGGGTGTAGAGGTCGATGGCGTTCTGGACAATGTCGCGCTTGGCGTCGAGGTCGGGCGTGATGTTGATGGCCGCGTCGGTGACGAACAGCGTGTCGGCGTGGCTCGGCACGTCCATCACGAACACGTGGCTGATCCGCCGCTCGGTGCGCAGCCCGGTCGTGGTCGCGGTGACGGCCCGCATCAGCTCGTCGGTGTGCAGCGCTGCGCTTGCGGTCAGGCGCTGGCCGTGCGGCGCAGCCGCGCCAGCGCGACGGCGCGCGCCGCGACGGCTTCGACCCGCTCGCCGTGCGGCGCGTGCACGACGCGGGCGAA